>NZ_JBFAMR010000029.1:0-104320 GCF_040656595.1 Actinoplanes sp. NPDC049802 | reverse complement strand
CGCTACCCGGCACCCACGTCGTGCGGCCTGGCAAAGCGGGGCCGGACCGGATATGCGCTGGTAGCGAGCCTTTACTGATAAGCCAGCAGGGTCAGCACTGAGAACGAGCCGAAACGCGCGCGTCAGCCCGGCGGGCGCGGCACGGGCTTGACCCGGCAGTGGGCCGCGTGGGTGCCACGGGACTGTCGTGGTTGCGTTTGAGGGCGGGCTCACGCGTACCGGAAATGATCTCAACGGGCCGGTGGGGACCAGGCGAGCTGGACCAGCCGCGCGCCGTGCCGTCGGGTGATCATCCAGGCGCGGCCCGGCGGCAGCGGCTGGGGTTTGATGTTGCCGAAGAGCGGGCCCTCCTCGCGGGAGCCGGACATCATGATGCCGGGCGAGGCGAGTTCGCGGATGCGGCCGATGACGGGGTCGAACATGGCGCGGCCGGCGCCGCCGATACGGCGGGTGATGATCACGTGGAGGCCGATGTCGCGGGCCTGTGGCAGGAATTCCAGCAGCGGGGTGAGCGGGTTCGGGCTGGCCGAGGCGATCAGGTCGAAGTCGTCGACGAGGACGTAGAGCTCAGGGCCTTTCCACCAGCTGCGGTTGCTGAGCATCTCGGGGGTGACGTCGGCGCCGGGCAGTCGTTCCCGCATCGCGACCGCCACCTGGTTGACCAGGTCGGCGGTGACCTGATGCGACGTGCCGTAGCCGATGGTGTGTTCGGGGGCGACGCAGCCGAGCAGGCTGCGCCGCAGGTCGATGAGGAGCAGCCGGGCCTGGGCCGGGGTGTGCGAGGCCGCGATCGACCGGGCCAGGCTGCGCAGGAAGGAGCTTTTGCCGCTTTCCACGTCGCCGAAGAGCAGCGCGTGCGGTTCGGCGTCGAAGTCGAGGTGGACCGGTTGCAGGTCGACTTCGGCGATGCCGATGGGGACGGCGCCGCCGCGGGCCGCGGGCAGCGCCTCGAACGGCAACTCGGCCGGAAGCAGGCGCACCGGCGGGGCGGGTGTGGTGGTCCAGTGCTCACCGACGTGCCGGACCAGTTCGGCGACGGCGTCGGCCAGGTCGTCGACGCGTTGTTCCCGGTCGATGCGGGGCAGCGCCGCGAGGAAGTGGTAGCCGTCGGGGGTGAGGCCGCGGCCGGGGGCGCCCTCGGGCACGTTCACCGCCTCCCGCCGGTTGATCACCGAGTCGCTGGCCTCGCCGAGACGCAGTTCGATGCGGGTGCCGAACACGTCGCGGATCTGCGGGCGGACGTCCATCCACCGGTTGGTGGCGGCCAGGATGTGGATGCCGAAGCCGAGCCCGCGGTTGGCCAGCTCGTGCACGGTCTGTTCCAGGTCCTCGAACTCGGCGCGCAGCGTGGACCAGCCGTCCACCACGAGGAAGACGTCACCGAACGCGTCCTCGGCGAACCGGCCCTGCGCCTTGGCCCGCCGGTACGCCGCGGCGCCCTCCACGTTCGCGGCCGCGAACATCTCCTCCCGGGCCCGCATCAGCCCGTGCAGCTCGGCGATGGTGCGGCGGACCTTGTCGACGTCGCGCCGGGTCGCCACGCCGCCCACGTGCGGCAGGTCGGCGAGGGCGCTGAGCGGGCCGCCGCCGAAGTCGAGCCCGTAGAACTGCGCCTCACGCGGGGTGTGTGTGAGCGCCAGGCTGACCACCAGGGTGCGCAGCAGGTTGGACTTGCCGGACTGGGCGGACCCGACCACCATCACGTTGCCCGCGGCGCCGGCCAGGTCCAGCCACATCGGGTCGCGGCGCTGCTCGTACGGCTTGTCGATGATGCCGCCGAGCGCGTGCAGGGCGCCGAACCGTTCCTCGGCGTCGACGGTGAGCCCCCGCTCCGGCATGGTGATCGCGGGCGGCAGCATCTGGCCCAGGGTGGGCGCCTTGTCCAGTGGCGGCAGCCACACCTCGTGGGCGGGCGCGCCCTTGCCCTCCATCTGCCGGACCAGCACCTCGATGAGGGTGTCGCCGACGGCGGTCTCCTCCTGCGGTGTGTCCTCCTCGTCCCGTGAGTCGGAAAGCAGCGGGGCCACGTAGAAGGTGGAGAACTCACGGATCGGGTTGCCGCCGCGGCCGCCGGTGCCGGGCAGGTCGCCGTTCTGCCGGACGGCGCCGGAGACGTAGGCGGCCTTCACCCGGATCAGGCCTTCGGTTCCGGTACGCAGGTAACCGTGGCCGGGCGAGCGGGGCAGCTCATACGCGTCCGGCACCCCGAGCACGGCCCGTGACTCCATCGACGAGAAGGTCCGCAGGCCGATCCGGTACGACAGGTGCGACTCCAGCCCGCGCAGCCGCCCCTCCTCGAGTTTCTGCGAGGCGAGCAGCAGGTGGATGCCGAGCGACCGGCCGACCCGGCCGATCTGGACGAACATGTCGATGAAGTCGGGCCGGGCGCTGAGCAGTTCGGAGAACTCGTCGACGATGAACAGCAGGCTGGGCAGCGGGGCGAGCGGCACCCCGGCGGAGCGGGCCCGCTCGTAGTCGCGCTGGGACGCGTAGTTGCCGGCCTTGCGCAGCAGCTCCTGCCGCCGGGTCAGCTCGCCCTGGATGG
Organism: Actinoplanes sp. NPDC049802; assembly: GCF_040656595.1. NCBI lineage: Bacteria > Bacillati > Actinomycetota > Actinomycetes > Micromonosporales > Micromonosporaceae > Actinoplanes > Actinoplanes sp. NPDC049802. Next base: position 101,775 of record NZ_JBFAMR010000029.1, on the reverse strand, counting down.
CGCCGAGCATCCGGTCGACCAGGGGCAGCTCGTCCTCCAGGTTGGTGATCATCGCGGCGGTGTGCGGCAGGCGGTCCAGTGAGGCGAACGTGGCGCCGCCCTTGAAGTCGACCAGCAGCAGGTTGAGGATCTCCGGGCTGTGCGTCATGGCGAGCGCCAGCACCAGGGTGCGCAGCAGCTCCGACTTGCCGGAGCCGGTGGCGCCGACGAGCAGGCCGTGCGGGCCCATCCCGTCCTGCGCCGACTCCTTGAGGTCCAGCTCGACCGGCCGCCCGTCCAGACCCACCCCGATCGGCACGCGCAGCCGGTCGCGGTTGGGGCGGCTGGCCCACAGCTCGTTCAGATCGATCGAGTACGGGTCGGGCTGCTCCAGCAACTCGGCCAGCCCGGTGTCCTGGGAGATGGCCGGCTGGTCGGCGAACGAGGCCGCGGACAGCCGCAGCGGGGCCAGCTCCCGGGCCAGCACCTCGGCCTCCGGCAGGCTGAGCACGTCCGCTTTGCCGACCTCGGTGGGGCCGTCCATGGTGGTGCCGGTGACCGTGCCGTCGGCGGCGATCTCCAGCACCACCGAACTGTCGTCGAGCAGCCGGGGCGGCGGCACCGACAGGTCGACGAGGGTGACCCCGGCGACGCCGCCCTCGGTCATCAGGTGGTCGGAGCCGGCCGTCGAGCCGCCGTCGATGATCACCATGACGTGCGGGCCGCCGCCGGGCGCGCCGGCCGGGTCGAACCGGGGCCGGTTGACCAGCACGTCGTCGAGCATCGCCTCGAGCGCCGGGATGCTCGGCGCGACCAGCCGGACCGGGCCGATGGCGTCGGTCTTGCCCGGATGCTGGCCGTGCGGCAGCCATTTCACCCACTCCCACCGGGCCCGCTCGTGGTCCGGCACGCAGACGCCGATCCGCAGGTCGTCGGGGGCGTGGAAGGTGGCCATCTGGGCGATCAGGGCCCGGCTGAAGTCGTGCGCCGGCTGGGCGGCGCCGCGCACGTAGATGTGCGAGAAGTCGCGCAGCGCCACCGACACCGGCAGGTCCGGCACCACCGAGTAGGTGTTGACGAACTTGCGCAGCGCCATGGCGCAGAGCGGCTCCAGCTCGTCGACCGGCCGGGTCTGCGGCGGCACGAGACGGGTGGCGACCTCCTGCGGGCCGACCGCGATCCGTACGACGGTGAAGTCGGCGTCGCCGCGGCGGCGCTCCCACAGACGGCCGCTCTCGGTGAACGTCCACAGGGTCTCCGGGTCCGGGTTGCGGTAGTAGAGGGCCTCCCGCTGGCGGCGGATCGTGTCCCGCAACTGGGCCCGCAGCTGGGAGAGATGCCGCAGGTACTGCCGGCGTGCCTCGATCATCTCGCGTTTGCCGGGGCCGGTCTGGTTGCTCGCCATCATCGCGATCATGCCGAGGATGGACACGCCGTACATCGCGCCGGCCACGTAGGCGATCGGGCCGCTGCGCTGGGTGCCCATCATCAGGCCCATGGCCGCCGCGCCGGCGCCCATCGGCAGGATCATCAGCATCCGCTGCCAGCCCTTGCCCTGCGGCGGCGGCACCTCGGGCGGCGGGTCGAGGGGGACCTCGCCGGAGGGCATCACGGGCGCGGGCCGGCGCGGCGGTCGCTTGATGATCGTTACTGTCACGCTGGGCTCCCCGTCGGTGACGTAGCGACGACCATCCTAGCGTTCATCCGTAAGCGTGAATGGATCTTCGCAGCTTGCTACGTTGTCCACTGTGAGCGCACCCGCAACGAGCGGGCCCTCCCTGGCCCGGGTGACCATCGCGGCGCCGACCCGCCGCCTCGACCTCGCCCTGCCCGACAACATGCTGGTCGCCGAGCTGCTGCCGCACCTGCTCCGGCACGCCGAGGGCGCGCTCGGCGAGCCCGCCGAGCGGTACGGCGGATGGGTGCTGCGCCGCGCCACCGGCACCGCCCTCGAACCGGGCCGCAACCTGGCCGCGCAGGGTGTCCGCGACGGCGAGCTGCTGCACCTCAACCCGGCCCGGGAGGACTGGCCGGAGCTGGCGTACGACGACGTGGTCGAGGTGATCGCCAGCGGCTCCCGGCGGGCCGCCCGGTCGTGGAGCCCGGCCGCGACCCGGCGCTGCGGGCTCGCCGTCACCGCCGCCGCCCTGCTGCTCGGCCTGGCCGGGCTGGCCGCGACCGGGCCGTCGTGGGTGCTGCCGGGCGTGGTCGCGCTGGTGGTGTCGCTGTCCTGCGCGGTCCTGGGGATCCTGCTGTCCCGGGCGTTCGGTGACGCCGGCGCCGGCGGGGTGGTGGCGGCGAGCGGCCTGCCGTACGCGTTCTTCGGAGGCGCCTGGCTGCTCACCCAGCCCGGCGGCGGATTCCTCAGCGTGAGCGCCCCCGGCCTGGTTCTGGGCTCGTCGGCGCTGCTGGTGGTGAGCGTGATCGGGCACGCCGGGGTGGCCGGGACGGCCCGGCTGTTCGTGGCCGGCATCGCGGCCGCCCTGACCGGCCTGCTGTCGGCGACGCTGGCGCTCGGGGGGATGTCCGCGGAAGGCGCCGCCGCGGTGGCGATGACCGCGGCGATCGGGCTGCTCCCCGCCTATCCGGTGCTGGCCGGCTGGCTGGGCCGGCTGCCGTTCCCGGACCTGCCGAACCGGGCCGAGGAGATCCTGGCGGACAAGCCGATGCCGCGCCGGGCGGACGTGTTCGCGGCCGTGGTCCGCGCCTCCGAGGTGCTGACCGGGTTCATCCTGTCCGCGGCGATCTGCAGTGTGGTGGCGATGGCCTGGCTGGCGCTGTCCGGTCCGGACACGGCGGCCGTGCTGCTGATGGTCGCCGCGATCACCGCGCTGCTGCTGCGCGCCCGGCTGCTGCCCACCCCACAGCAGCGGGTGCCGCTGCTGACGGCCGGGCTGATCGGGCTGGCCGGGCTCGGTGCCGGGCCGGTCGTCACCGGCGCCGTCTCCGGAGTGGTGCTGGTCGCCGGGGCCGCCCTGGTGGTGGCGGTGGCCCTGCCGTCGGCGCTGATCTACAGCCGCAAGGCGCCGTCGCCGTACCTGGGGCGGGCCGCGGACATCCTCGACATCGTGGCGATCATGGCGCTGATCCCGCTCGCCTGCGCGGTGATCGGCGTGTTCGACGACATCCGCGGCCTGTTCGCCTCGTTCGGGGGGTGACGCCGGTGATCTCACGTCGCGACCAGTTGCAGTCGTACCAGTTCATGAACCAGCGGGTCATCTCGGCGCTGGTGATGCGCGAGACCGATCCGGCCCAGTCGCCGCTGCGCCGCGGCATCGGCGCCCTGTTCGGCGGTCTCATGGTGGCGATCCTGGTCGCCGCCGGGTTCGGCATCTACGGGCTGCTCACGCGTACCGGCTCGAACCAGTGGCAGCGCGAGGGCTCGGTGGTGGTCGAGCGGGAGACCGGCGCCAGCTTCGTCTATCTCGGCAACCGGCTCAACCCGGCGCTCAACTTCACCTCCGCGAAACTGGCCGCCGGCCGCCCCAACCCGCCGGTCTTCCGGATCGCGGCGAAATCCCTCACCGGCACCCCGCGCGGCGTCACCATCGGCATCGCCGGCGCCCCCGCCTCACTGCCCGAGGCAGGCCGCCAGGTGCGCCTGCCGTGGACCATGTGCGCGGTCCCCGGCAACCGCCCCACCACGGTCCTGCTGGTCGGCTCCGGCGGCCCCACCGCCACCCCCACCGGCGACCGCGCGCTGCTCACCACCGACGTCATCGCCGGCGACGTGCACCTGGTCTGGCAGGGGCGCAAACACCAGATCCAAGATCCGCGTACGACGGTGCAGGCTCTGTTCGGCGCCGCCCAGCCCATCCGGATGGGCACCGCCTGGCTCGACGCCCTCCCGTCCGGCGCCGACATCGCCCCGATCAACGTCAACGACCGCGGCGACCCGTCACCGGCCGCCGGGGGCTTCGACAACGGCGACATCCTGGTCACCCAGACCGGCAGCGGCCAGCAGTTCTACCTGATCCTGAACGACGGCCGGGCCGCCATCACCCCACTCCAGCAGGCGGTCCTCAACGCCGGCTTCCCGGCCCGGCCGAAACAGATCTCGGTCAACGACCTGACCGCCATCCCGGAGAGCCGCGCCCTGCAGAACGACGACCCGTCCGTCCGCGGCCCGCAGATCGTCCCCGAACTCGCGGCCATCGACCAGGGCGCGTCGGCGTGCGCGGTGACGACCGCCGCGGACAAGCCACCGGTCGTCTCCACGGGCGCTCCCGCCGCCGCTCTGGGCGCGACCATCCCGACCGGCGGCGCCACCGGGAACGGCCGCCCTCTCGCCGACGCGGTCCAGGTCCCGGCGGGCCGCTTCGAGCTCGTGCGGGTCCCGGGGTCGGGCGGATTCATGCTGGTCACCGACGTCGGGTTGCGGCATGCGGTGCCCGATGCGGAGACTCTGGCACGCCTCGGATATGCCGCCGGCAACGCCATCGAGGTCCCCACCGCCTTGATCAACTCACTGCCGGCGGGGGTCACCCTCGATCCGGAGGCCGCCGGCCAGCCCGCCACCTGACCATGGGGCCCCGGTGCGGCGCTCGCTCTTCCGGTGCGGCGTACGGCAGCCTGATCAGCCCACCGTCCCACCTGGCTGCTTCCCGGACGGTGGCCGGGCCGTCCGCTCACCGATGACACCGTCGCCCGACGGCTGCACGAACATGGGGACCACAACCACGCCAAGCCCGCAACACGCCCTGTTCATGCTCGGCACCGGACCTCCTACGCCGCCGACGTCAGTGCCCGCTCGTCGTCTTCCGTCAGCCCTGCCACCTCGAACAACAGGACACCCCCGATGAACCCCGACTCTCTCGATCCACGCTGGGTCCGCACCTGGGCCGCCGGCATCACCACACACCTGCAAGCAGTGCTGGCCGCATTCGACACCTACTACCCGTTCCCGCCCGGACGAAATGAGGTCGTCCTCGCTGGTCCCAGCCAGGGCCCTCTCGACATTCTCCGGGCACGATCGAGCGCCCCATCGGACCTCATCGCCTTGTATCAGGTGATCCAAGAAGTGACCATGCCCGACATCGGAAACGGCATCTTCATCCACGCGCCCGAGGACGTCATCGTCGGGCTCGCCGACGGCCCTGTCCCGCTTGACGACGGCAACACCGGCACCACCTTCGCCAGCAACGGCGGCGGAATCCTCTACGCCATCGACCGCAGCAACAGAGTGCACCGCTCACACGACGCTTCCACCGACAGCGGCTTCGAACCCGTCGCCACCGACCTACGCGTCTTCCTCGAACACGTCCTCGATACCGTCGCAAACTTCGCCGCTACCAGAACCGCCGGCGACATCTGACGCTCATCTCGCGACCGACGGCAGGCATTCCAAGACTTCCGATAGCCGATCTCACCATTACACGGGTCCGGAGACTTTCATGAACACGGCCTTGCGCAAGGCCCTCACCCCGGCGTTCGACACGCCGCACGGGCAAGAGAAGGAGCGGTAGACGGCGGCCAAGCTCGACTATCGATGGAATCTGTGGCAGGTGATGGCCAGCCGGGAGATGTTCCAGACCACAGATCTGCTCGAACCGCTGGCCCAGCGCGAGATCCGGCTGTCGTCCAGTCGGATCTACCGGCTGGTGGCCGCGGGCATGCCCGCCTCGGCGACCAAGGCACCTCGCGTCGGCTGTTCCCAAGCGGAGAACCCGAGCGGCACGTCAACTCCTCCCGTCTCGCCGAACGGCTCCGTCGACTCGGGCCTACGGCCAGGGCAGATGGGCCGCCGCGCTGTTTCAACTCAGCACCGAACTCCCCGCAGCTTTGCTTGCCCGGATGCCTGGCATCCACATCACCGTCGCGGTCGCCTGGCAACGCGCCTCGGCAGGAGACCGGGCCATCTACGCAGCGGACGTCAGCCGCCGGTGAAGCAGATGTCAAGCGGCAGAGTCCGCACCGGCCCAGGATCACCACAGCGGTGTTTTCAACCACCCCGGACCGCATTGGCTATCCGGGCTCAGTCATCGAATCCAGTGCCGGCAATGCCATGACACGATCTTGCGATGGCCACCTACGAAGTCGCACTCGTGATCCTTGTCGATCCGTCAGGATCCGTGCTCATGCAGCACCGCGATGAGCATGCCCCAGTGTCGCCGAATCAGTGGAGCCTGCCAGGTGGCCGTCTGGAACCGGGAGAGACGCCCGCGGAGGCGGCTCACCGGGAACTGCTGGAAGAGACCGGCCTCACGGCCGACTGTTTGCACCCGCTGTGGAGCGGTCCGCGGCCATACGAGGCCGGGTTCCCGCACACCGTGACGGTCCACGTCTTCCGCGGCGCAACCAACGCCCGGCAGGACGACGTGGTACTCGGCGAGGGACGCGCCATGGTCTTCGTCCCGCGGAACGACCTCCTCGAACGCGACCTGGCGGTCACAACCGCCGCGATCCTGCCGTTCCACCTCAACGGCGGATGAACCCATCGACGTCACGGACCAGCCGCGCACCGATCCCGCGGGCCGGCGCCGCAGTCGACAAGCCGTGGGCACACACGAAGTTCGTCCGATCAGCACTCTCTACAGCTGCGGCCAGCCCGACACCTCGCACGCGATCGGCCACCGATGCCGCTCCGCCGGCAGGGAAGGAGCGTCGAGAGCGCCGACCCACGTTCGGCATCATCCGACGAGACCACTGACGAATCGCGCGGCGCGAAGACGGGCACGTGCGCGAGCGGTACCGGCAAACGATACGTCTCATCCCGGACCGGCACGATGTTCCGAACAAAACCGACACACTGAACAACTCCCATCCGGCCCCGGCCTTGCGCCGCACAAGAAGACGCACGATCACCACGGGCTCGGGAACCTCGATGTCGGCGCCGACCCAAACCTCAGCGGTGCTCCCCGAGGGAAGCCACGACGCCTCCGGCACGGACTTGATCGACTTCAGAGAGTCGATCAAGCAGCCCCTGTTGCCCGGCACTGTCGACGCCGATCAGGATCTTGCGCCGGTAGCCGGCCGGGAGCTGGACGATCGCGGCGCATTCAGGCTGAACAGCCGAGGCCAAACGGGCAGAACCATTGTTGGGCAGCGCTCGTCGATCCGGTTTCGTGTTCCTGTCGTCATCGTCATGGCCCTTCCGTAGGCGCTCGTCTGCGGAAGGCGGCCGGGTTGTGGCCTCGCTGCCCATCGGCGGTCGCTGAGCGGACGGGCTGCGGTCAGGGTAGTCGGGCAGATCGGCGTCGGTGGCCGGGCTTGCCGGAACCGGGCGTACTCACAAGCCTCGACCCGCTCCTCGGCGGGCCGACGATGCTCCGTCGACGAGGGTGCTGTGGCCGCATCGCTCAAGTTGTCGCATCGATACGCGGCTGCCGCATAGAAATCCTCCAGCACCCTGAGATTGGCATGATCTACTTCCTGGCCGGGCTTACACTTTTCGGCGCGGGCGCAGGACAATTCATGCATGCGGCAGATACAGCTATTCGGCACCGGGCAGTTGGCCGCAATACGCGACCGGAACGCACGGCGGAATTACTCTCCGGCCGCTGAGAGTTTTCGTCGGGAGCATGAGCGTCACCGGGCTTGGGGATTGACTCAGCGTCACGCTCAGCGGTTGCGGCGCGCCCGCGCCGAAGCCAGCGCCCGCCAGTCTGCCGCGGCGGCCGGCGTGGTCCCAGGATGCGACAAGGGTGACGGTTCGGCGGCGAGACCGATGTCGACGACCACGTCAACGACGGTCGTTCGGGACGGGGCGTCTCGCTCTTGCCGGGCCCTCACCGAAATCGGTTCCCAGGCGCTGGGCGGCGGGGGCAGATCGCACGCCGATCCTGACCGGCCACAGCATGGCCAACCGCAGATCGCTGCGGCAAAGGCCACGGGCCCGGGTCGCTCGCCTGCATCTCCGGCAACCCAGAGTTGTGAGCCTGGTCATGACAGGCGCCCTTGCCGCGAGCCGAGCGAACAAGCGAGCTCCGGCCATCACTCATCGAGCATCGGGAACCAGGCCCCCACCCGAACGAACGCCCAGACCTCAGCCGTCGGCCTGCACGGACTCCGAGCCGTGGCTGCACGACGGTTGAACGAGCAGGCAGACGTCCTTTCGAGTTCGGGCCCGGAGGTGAGAGCTGCCCCCTGAGCGAGTCCGTCAGGCCTGGGGAGCTCTGCGCTACCTCCTCTGGCCAGGGCAGCCCGGCAGTCCGAGCCGGAGGTGAGGGCGATGCGCCGGCCGATCTCGGCGGCCGGATTCGCGCGCTGTTCGAAGCCGGGCGGCCGGGTGGGCTTACGGCGGAGTCCTTTGATCCGCAACGTGCACGGCCTGGATCTGGTGGGCATGGAGCAGGCTCCGAGAGGCCCGCCCGAAGCGCCGATGCCAACAATTGCAAAAGATCGGGCACCCCAGCGACGTCACTACGGATTGTAGTCAACCATCAGCCCACAATCAGGCCTTGACCGCTTTCGAAACGGCTGACACGTAGGGGTCTGAGCCGTGGATCGAAACGGCGCTTCGAATGAGCTCAGGGCCATTATCCAACACCATCGAAAATCTCGGCCGCCCAACCCTGGAAACACATTCGGCAGCATTTGCGGTCACCGCCGCTTTATCCTGTCCGTTTCGTGGGCACGTTCCCGTAGTGGCCCAGGCAGGCGTTGACGCTGATGCCGCTTGCCGCAAGCTGATCAAGATCGCCGGATCCGCGGCGGTGGCCGGTGCGCGGCGCAGCCGAACAGGGACGATACGAGGAAGGCTTCGCCTAGGCCGTAGGACTGAGGGCTCGGGCTGCACCGCCCGTATTCAGAACAGGGGTGACCGGACTTCGAGGCCGTCGCCGATCTTGCAAGCTCACCCCGGCCGAAGATCACCTCAGCCTCGACCAAAGAGTCGTCGGCGAGCGGTGTTTCGGCACGAGGCCTGCATGCCGGCTCCGGGCGGTGGATCGGACAGACTTCGCCGGCTGGCGCCTACGAAGGTTGCGCTTGGTGCCGCTGCAACGTGATGGTCTCAGCGAGCGGGATGCGGCGGGCAGGAGCCGACAATCATGTGGCCTCGAGCGCCATGAATACAGCCGCAGGCGGTATTTTCCCAGGCCACGTCAGCCAAGATGAAAGCCCGTGACCGTGCAGGCTCGCAGCAGCCGAACGCTATGCCGGAGACCACGGTCAGCGATCACGCAGGCTGCCCAGCGCTACGCCGACGACGAACACAAAGTGATCATGCGGGCCGGCCAGGTTTGGGGCCGCGCCATGCAGGGTCGGAACATCGATCAAGACAACGAGACGGTGAAGCCGCAGCCGCCGCATCGGAACCGCCCGCAGCGACATGGAAGATCGTCGCGGTAGACGGCGGCCGACGGTGGTTCAGCCGCGTTGAAAGCAACGAACACCGTGCAAGAGGGGGACGGTGCGGGGTCCGACCCCGTGTCCGAAGCCCCCTACCGGGGACGGAACCTGGAAGGAACGCCGGAAGAAGGCGGCCAGGAAACGCCGGGAAGGAACGCTGCCCGGCAACTGCAGGCAGGGGCGTTGCCAGCAACAGCGTGCAGGGCGGGACCAGGCGCGACGGGCAGGACGCAACCAACAACAGGGACGCGACCAAGCAACAGCGGACAGGACGCGATCAGCGATGAGGCGGGGTCAGGGGCGGCGGGCGGGTTCGGGAGGCTTGGGCGGGTCGTCGAGGAGCATGATCGGCGGGCCGGGTTCCAGGGGCTCCGGTGGGGTGTCCAGGTGGGGGGCGAGGCCGGGCCGCCAGTGACGGCGGCGGCTTCGGCGTAGGGCGGTGGCGGCCAGGAGCAGGGCCGGCACCAGGACGGCGGCTGTCGCGGCGCTCGTCAGTGCTATCGACCGGCGCCGGAGTTCGGCGTCGTCGACGGCGGGTGGGGGCGCGTCGAGTGCGGGCAGGCGGCGGGCGGCGACATCGACGACCTGGGCGGTCAGTGCCGCGTACGGGTTGACCACGCCGGCGCCGAACGCGGGGCCGGTGGGGGCGGGGCTGGCGGTCGCGACCAGGTGCCGGGCGGTTTCGGCGGCGTTCAGGTCGGGGTGGCGGGCCCGGGTCAGGGCGGCGGCCGCGCCCACGTAACCGGCGGCCACCGCGGTGCCGTCGACTTCGACCAGGCCGCGGCCGGTCTGGAGGGTGGGTACGGCGACGCCGGGTGCCACCAGGTCGACGTAGTCGCCGCGCTGGGAGTCGGGCCAGATCCGGCCGGTCTGGTCGATGGCGCCCACGCCGAGGACGTTCGGGTAGGAGGCGGGGTACGGCTTCGGGTTGCCTTCGTCGGGGCCGCCCAGGTCGCCGACCGCCGCCACGACGACGACGTTCCGGGCGGCCGCGGCTTCGACGGCGGCTTCCAGATCCCGGTCGTCGTCGTAGACGGGAGCGGCGACCACCACCACGTCGGCGCCGTTCTGCACGGCGACGGTGATGCCTTCGGCGAGTGTGCCGGGGGTGGGTTCGGAGCCGGCCGGGTCGTCGAGCATCACCCGGACCGGCAGGATCCGGGCCGCCGGGGACAGGCCGGCCACGTCGTTGTCGCCTCCGGATCGCTGGCCGCTGATCACTCCGGCCACCTGGGTGCCGGTGCCGGTGCAGTCCTGGGCGGCGCCACCGGCACCGATGACGCCGGCGCCGGCGAGGACCCGGTTGCCGAGCTGCGGCTGGCCGGCGTCGACTCCGGTGGAGAGGACGGCCACGGTGACGCCGGCGCCGTTCTCCAGCGGGGTGACGGCGTCGGCCCGCAACATCGCGCGCGGCCATGATCCGTTTATCTGGGCACGGCCGGGTTCGGCGCAATTCTGGCCGGGCGCGGCGAACGCCGGAACGGGCGCCGAAAGAATCGGAACAATGATCGACAGGAACAGCATCGAAGGTTTCATGAGACCCACCCGGGGAAATGGGAACGGCCGTCGGCGGAATGCCGACGGCCCGGTCCTCGCGTTACCGTTTCCGATCACATGTTGCTGGCGATCTGCGCGTCCACCTGCTGCATGCGCTCGGCGGAGGCCCCCAGCCGGACGCCGACGCTGGCCAGCGCGGATTTGATCTCGGTGGCGCCCTGGTTCCACTTCTGCCGGGCCTCGTCGCAGGCGGTGCCCGCGGCGCCGGTCCAGTCCTGGGCGAACAGCTGGGTGAAGGCGGTGTACAGGTCGTTGAGCTCGCGGTCCATCTGGCCCTGGAAGGTGTTGATGGCGGCCGACACGTCGGCGATCTGGCCGAAGTTGTAGGTGATGTTCATGGTTCGGTCTCCGTTCCGGGTCAGCCGCGAAGGGCGTTGATGACGGCGCTGTCGGCGCCACCGGCGGCGGCGGCGCGCAGGTCCTGGGCGGCTTCCTCGTCGTTGGTGCCGTACGTCTGGGAGGCGGCCGACATCTTGCCGCCAAGCTCCTCGAGCGCCTGCATGATCTTCGCGAGTCCGTCGTTGAGCTGCGCCGAGACGTCCTGGAGGGCGTTGTTCGCGGTTCCGGCGAAGGCGCCGCCGCTGAGACCCTGGATCTGGCCGAGCAGCTGGTTCATGCCCCGGGAGATGTTCTGCCCGGTGTCGGAGCAACGGCCGGCCATCGCGTTGAGCTGTTCCTGTGTGGCATGGACCTGACCCATGCCCGGAGTACCTGCCACGATCTTCTCCCCGATTCTCGTGAGTGGGTTATGCCAGTCCGTACGCCCACCGTACGGATCCGGTTCGAAGCTTTTTCAGGGAAATTCCGTCGAACCCGATCCGGGGATCCGGCGTACTCTCCTGCGTCACCTGCTCACCGCGATCGACAATCAATTTGATCAATTGCGGTGACGAATCAACGACAGTCCGGGGGAGGCGTGATGAGCGTAGACAATCCTTACGCGGACCAGACCGCGCAGAACACACGCGCGCCGTGGCTCGGCGGTGGCCCGCCGGTCGACGTCGACCTCGACGGGATCCGTGAATACGCGACCCTCATGGCGAACCAGCAGACGGACATCATGTCCCGCGCCGCGTACCTGGCGCCGCTCGGCCAGATGCCGGCCGCCGCCTTCGACGGCGACGTGCTGGGCGAGGCCGACGCGGTCCGGGCCCGGCTGGTGGCGAACGCCGGCGAGCTGACCGTCTACATGCAGAAGCTGGCCGAGTCGCTGGGCAACATCGGCAACGCGGCGCGGACCATCGCCGACAGCTACGGCAGCGGCGACGCGATTTCCGCGGCCTCGCTCAACGATGTGCTCTTCGCGTACGGCGACAAGAGCGTGCCCCGGCCGGAGGGCCTGCCGCAGGGCGTCGGGACGACCTTCCAGGAGCAGCAGGCGGCCGCCCAGCCGGCGATCCCGGCCGCGAACAGTGGTGAGTGGACGACGACGTCGGTGACGCCGCTGTCGGCGTACCAGTCGCTGGAGACGGCGGTCGGGCCGAACGGCGAGCGCCGCGAGGTGATGACGTTCAGCGCGCCGGGCAGTGGGGTCACCACGGTCACCACCACCATGTTCGGCAGCAACGGCGAGACGGTCTCGTCGGTCACCACCCGCACCTCGACCCGGCAGACCGGGAACGTCGAGATCAACGTCGAGGAGACCTTCGGACCCGACGGCAAGCAGACCGGCACGACGGAGACCCGGACACGGTACGACGGGGAGCACGTGATCGGCCGCAGTTCCGAGGTCCGCGACGCCGAGGGCCAGGTCGTCCACCGGACCGTCGAGACCACCGACGCGACGAATGGCGAACAGGTGACCGTCACCTCGGAACGCGACGAGAAGGGCCGGGTCGTCGACACGAACCGGGTGGTCACCGGCATCGCCACCCAGGGGCAGGAGGCTCCCACTCCGCCCATCGCCGAGAAGTACCGAGTGAACGGCTGATCCGATGGCTGACTACTACGGCGCGACCGCCAACCCCAACTACGGGTACAGCCCGTACAGCGGACAGACCCACTACGGCAGCTACCCGCCCTCGACGACGCCGTTCACCGGCGCGCCGGGCGGCGGCAACACGACGAGCATCGAGGAGATCCGGCAGCGGATCCGGAACATGCATCCGGAGCAGATGGCGGCGCTCGCCGACCAGTGGCAGAACGCCTGGTCGTTCCTGGCGGACGTGAAGACGTTCGTGCTGAGTCAGAGCAACGTGCTGCGGGACGAGGCGTGGCAGTCGCCGGCCGCCCGGGACGCCTTCCTCAAGCGGGGGCCCGGGGAGACGCTGGCCTACCTGGACGTGTGGATGGACGCCGCGCAGCAGAACGTGACCGCCCTCCGGCACATGGTCAACGTCTCCACCGAGGCCCGGTACGCGATGGAGCGGCTGGTCCTGGACTACGAGCAGGAGCTGCGGGAGGCGCAGCGGGTCGACTTGCTGGAACACGTCGGCGCGTTCTTCACCGAGGGCGTCAGCTGGAGCGCCGCGGAGCTGGAGGAGATCGAGGAGGACCAGTCCCGGGTTCAGGAGAAGTACCGGTTCGAGGCGCAGAAGCTGGCCGCCTACTACGGGGACCAGTTCTTCGACTACATCGCGCCGCTCTCCAGCGGTGTCGGTCCGCCGGTCCAGCCGATGAACGCGGTGCTCAGTCAGCCCGCCGGACTGCCCGGCGGTGGACTTCCGGGCGGGCTTCCGGGCGGGCTGGGGCAGGGCGGTCCGGGTTTCCAGCCGCTGCCGGTCGGCAACCCGCCGGCGGCTCAGCTGCCGCCGGGCACCCTTCCGCCGGGCGGCCTTCCGCCCGGGCAGCTGCCGCCCGGAGTGGAACTTCCGGCGCCGGGGCAGCCTGGCGTCGTACCCCCGGGGTCTCTGCCGCCCGGTGTGACGCCTCCCGGAGCCTTGCCGCCGGGCCTGTCGCCGCCGGGTCTGCCGGCGCCGGGTGGTCAGCTGCCGCCCGGTGTCGTGCCGCCGCCCGCGACGCTCCCACCGGGGACGTTGCCGCCGGGAACGCTGCCGCCGGGCACCCTTCCGCCCGGGCAGCTGCCGCCGGGCGGTGGGCCGTCGGTCATTCCGCCGGGCAGCATCCGGCCCGGGCTTCCGCCACAGCTGGGGCGGCCGGGGCGGGGGCCGAACGCGGTGCCGCCGGGAAGCCTGCCGCCGGGACGGACGATCCGGCGCCCGATCGGGCCGGTCGCGCCGGTCGCGCCGCCGGGTGGGCGCGAGATCCGGCGTACCGGGCCGGCGGGTCTTCCGCCGACCTCTCCGGCCGGCCGCCCGGGACGTCCCGGACGGACCACGCCGGGTGTCACCCCGCCGCCCGGACGGACCACGCCCGGCGTCACCCCGCCGCCCGGACGGACCACGCCCGGCGTCACCCCGCCGCCCGGACGGACCACGCCGGGTGTCACACCGCCTCCCGGCCAGCCCGGGCGGACCCCACCCGGTGTCACGCCGCCGCCGTCGCAGGCCGGCCGCCCCGGGCGGAACGCGCCCGGTGTGACGCCGCCTCCCGGGCAGACCGGGCGGCCCGGTGACCGTGGCCGCGGGCGCCCCGGCACACCCGCCCGGCCCACCGGCTCCGGAGTGGACGCGTTCGGCCGCCCGCCCGGCCAGGCGGCGCCCCCGGTGCTGAAGAATCCGGCGGAGGAACGCGGCGCCCGGCCAGGCAGCGCGGCCGAGATGCGTCACCCGGCCACCCCGCAGCGGCCCGGCGGCACCGCGCCGCCGGTGCTGAACCGGCCCACCTCGCCGGCCGCTCCCCCGCCCTACCGGCCGACCCGCCGGGATCGCGGCCTGCCGCCGTGGTCCGATCTGTTCGGTGCCGAGGAGGCGCGCAAGCGGGGCGGATCCGGCGTCGTCGACGCGCCGGAACGGGCCAGGCCGGACGGCGGCCCGTGGGGTCTGCGCAGCCGGGCGGCCACCCGGCCGGAGACGCCGGCCGAACCGAACCGGCCCGGAACGGTCGCGCCCGAACTGGGCCGGCGGCGGGGCGGCGGCGACCCGGTGCCGGTCCGCGAGGACCACGACCTGGTCACCGACAAGCAGGCTTTCGAGGTACGGACGCCGGGCGGCAACGTGGTGACCGGCCGGGGCGAGGAACCGCCGGAGCCGGAGATCCGCCGGGCCTTCCGGTCCTGAACGGCCTTTGAAACGGCGTCAGGGCCGGGGCACTGCCACCACGATCGAGCCGGCGGCCCGGTCGTGCAGTCCCCGGCCCTCGCTGTTGAGCAGGATCGCCGGCACGAAGAGCGCGAGCAGGCAGGCGCGCAGCAGGCCACGGCCGAGTCCGATCACACCCCCCTCGGGGTACGCGTCACAGCGGATCCGGAACAGGCGCATGCCCGGTGTCTGGCCGAACAGTCCGAGGAAGAAGGTGTTGGCGGCGACCAGCACGAGGACCGCGGGCCAGGCCTGCTCCGACGGGCTGGCGTAGAGGCTCGCGATCAGCAGGCACAGCACCCAGTCGATGACCAGCGCGCCGAGTCGTGGGCCCAGACCGGCCGTCTCGTTCACTGAAGCCGCCACGGCCGACGAGCCTACGCGATAGGGTCGCGGATGATCGGCTCGCGCCCCGCCGTGCCTGCTCGAAGCGTTACGTAACACGGCGGAAACAATCGGGATACGCCGGGGCAACTCCGTACCCATAACGTCGCGACCAGCCCTGCCAGGTGGCGGCCTGTGCCGCCCGGTATCGGAAAACTGTGCCAGGAGGACGTGTGTTCGCCAATCCCGAGGAACTCCTGCGATACCTCAAAGACGAGGATGTCAAGTTCGTCGACGTACGTTTCTGTGACCTTCCGGGTGTGATGCAGCACTTCAACATCCCGGTCGAGTCGTTCGACGACAGCGTCGTGACCGACGGCCTCGCCTTCGACGGGTCCTCGATCCGCGGCTTCCAGGCCATCCACGAGTCCGACATGATGCTGCTGCCGGACGTCGCCACCGCCTTCGTGGACCCGTTCCGCATCCAGAAGACGCTGGCGCTGAACTTCTTCATCCACGACCCGTTCACCCGCGAGGCGTACTCGCGTGACCCGCGGAACGTGGCGAAGAAGGCCGAAGCCTACCTGGCGGCCAGCGGCATCGCCGACACCGCCTACTTCGGTGCCGAGGCGGAGTTCTACATCTTCGACTCGATCCGTCACGAGACCTCCGCCCACCAGGCGTTCTACTACATCGACTCGATCGAGGGCGCGTGGAACTCGGGTCGTGAGGAGCCGGGCGGCAACCTGGGCTACAAGACCACCTTCAAGGGTGGCTACTTCCCGGTCTCCCCCGTCGACCACTACTCCGACCTGCGCGACATCATGGTCCGCAAGCTGATCGACACCGGCTTCACCGTCGAGCGCTCGCACCACGAGGTCGGCACCGCGGGCCAGGCCGAGATCAACTACAAGTTCTCGACCCTGCTGCACGCCGGCGACCAGATGCAGCTGTTCAAGTACATCATCAAGAACACCGCGCGGGCCGAGGGCAAGACGGTCACGTTCATGCCGAAGCCGCTCTTCGGTGACAACGGCTCCGGCATGCACACCCACCAGAGCCTGTGGCTGAACGGCGAGCCGCTGTTCTACGACGAGACCGGCTACGCGGGTCTGTCCGACATGGCCCGGTGGTACATCGGCGGCCTGCTGCACCACGCGCCGTCGCTGCTCGCGTTCACCAACCCGACCGTCAACTCGTACCGGCGTCTCGTGCCCGGCTACGAGGCCCCGGTCAACCTGGTCTACTCGCAGCGCAACCGCTCCGCCTGCACCCGTATCCCGGTGACCGGCAGCAACCCGAAGGCCAAGCGCGTCGAGTTCCGCGTCCCGGACCCGTCGTCGAACCCGTACCTGGCGTTCTCGGCGATGATGATGGCCGGCCTCGACGGCATCAAGAACAAGATCGAGCCGCCGGCCCCGATCGACAAGGACCTGTACGACCTGCCGCCGGAGGAGTGGGGCAACGTCAAGCAGGTTCCCGGCTCCCTCGACGCCGTCCTCGACTCCCTCGAGGCCGACCACGAGTACCTCACCGCCGGTGGCGTCTTCACCGAGGACCTGATCTCCACCTGGGTCGACTACAAGCGCACCAACGAGGTCGACCCGGTCCGGCTCCGCCCGACCCCGCACGAATTCGAGATGTACTACAACGTCTGAGCGCTCAACACCCTGGACCGCGGTTGCACCATCGCTGCGGGCCGCGGGAGCGAGACGGGAACATCCGGCGAGCCGTCGACCGCCCCACCGAGGGCGCGGTCGACGGCTCGCCGAGCCTTGTCCGGTGCCGGCGGCTAGGCTCGGCTCGTGATCATCCTGCCGACGATGTTCCGGACACGTTCGGACGCATTCGACGTGCTGGTGGCCGCGCTCGTCGGTGCCCTGGCACTGATGGCCTGGAACATCGGGCCCTCCGCCGTCCCGCTGACCGTCCTCGGCCTGGCGATGGCGGCCGTGCTGCTGGTCCGCCGCCGCCGCCCGCTGACCGTGCTTGCCGTCGTCAGCCTCCTGGCCCTGGCCCAGGTCCTGCTCTACCCGCCCCGGTACGACCCGATGCCGCACGACGTGGCGGTGCTGATCGCCATGTACACGGTGGTCGCGGGCGCGATCCCGACGTGGCACACCGTGATCGCGGTGGCGCCGGTTGCCGCCGGTTGCGGCATCGAGGCGTACCGGCACAGCGAGTCCTTGACCTACCAGCTGTCGATGTACCTGGCGGTCACGGCGGGCACCTGGCTCGGCGCATACGCGGTGCGTACCCGGCGGCTGTACGTGGCCGGGCTGGAGGAGCGGGCGGCCGCCGCCGAGCGGGAACGCGACGCGCTGGCCCGCGTCGCCGTCGCCGAGGAACGTGCCGCCATCGCGCGCGAACTGCACGACGTGATAGCGCACAGCCTGGCCGTGATGATCGTGCAGGCCGACGGCGCGGCCTACACCCTGGACACCGACAAGGAGCAGGCCCGCGCCGCGATCCGGCAGGTGGCCGGCACCGGCCGGGAGGCTCTGCAGGACATGCGCCGCCTGGTCGGCGTGCTGCGCCACGGCGGCCCCGACGCGTCGGCGGCCGAAGCCGAGCCGCGGGCCGGAGCCGACCGGCGAAGCCTGCACCTGGGCGGGCTCGACGCGCTGGTGGAACGCGCCCGGTCGGCGGGTGTACGCCTGACCACCGAGGTGGACGAGAACCGCCCGGACCTGCCACCCGCGCTGGAGCTGACCGCGTACCGGCTCGTTCAGGAGGCGCTGACCAACGTGCTGCGGCATGCCGGCGCGAACCCGCGGGCCACCCTGCGGCTCGGCTGCACGGCCGGCGCCCTGACGATCGAGATGGTCGACGACGGCGGCGCCGGGCCGGCCCGGGAACCCGTGCACCCGGGCGGGCACGGACTGATCGGCATGCGCGAGCGGGCCGCCGTGCACGGTGGGCGGTTCACCGCCGGGCCGGTCCCGGGCGGCGGCTGGCGGGTCGCCGCGACCCTGCCACTGCCGGCGTGCACCGCCGCGGCCGAGGCGGTCGCCGCGTGACGATCCGGGTCGTGGTCGTCGACGATCAGGCGCTGATCCGGGCCGGTTTCCGCATGGTGCTGGCCGCCCAGGAGGACGTCGAGGTGGTCGGTGAGGCCGCCGACGGTGCGCAGGCCCTGCGCCTGCTGCAACGGGTGCGGGCCGACGTGGTGGTGATGGACGTACGGATGCCGGTCATGGACGGGGTGGAAGCCACCCGGCGGCTGGCCGCACGCGGCGGGGACGCGCCTCGCGTGCTGGTGCTGACCACCTTCGACACCGACACCGACGCGTTCGCCGCGCTGCAGGCCGGGGCCAGCGGGTTCCTGCTCAAGAACGTGCCCCCGGAGGACCTGCTGGCGGCGATCCGGGTGGTGGCCGGTGGGGACGCCGTCGTCGCGCCGCGGATCACCCGGCGGCTGCTGGACCGCTTCGCCGGCCAGCTGGTGCCGCGGGCCGGGCGTACCGGCGCGGACGACCGGCTCGCCCAGCTCACCGAGCGGGAGCGGGAGGTGTTGATGCTGGTGGCGCAGGGGCTGTCCAACTCGGAGATCGCCGGTCGGCTGGTGCTCGCCGAGACCACGGTGAAGACCCACGTGGGACGGATCCTGACCAAACTGGGCCTCCGGGACCGGGTGCAGGCCGTGGTGCTGGCGTACGAGACGGGCCTGGTGCGGCCCGGCGAGTGACCGCCGGACCGCACCAGGCGCCGCAACCGCTCAGGTGTCGGCCATACCCGCCACGATCGAGGATCGGGCCGCCAGGCGGGCCGGCAGGACCGCCGCCAGCACCGCGGCCCCGGCCGCCACCGCGACGTAGCAGGCCAGCCGTCCCCACGGGACGGTGATGGCGGTGGTGAACCCGACGTACATCACCCGGCTGGTGGCCGACCCGTACAGCAGCCCGAACCCGATCCCGACCAGGGCGCCCACCGCGCCCATCAGCAGCGCCTCGAGAAGCATCGTGACGCGCAGCCGGCCGCGGGTCAGGCCGAGCGCCCGCAGGGTGGCCGACTCGCGGGTGCGTTCCAGCACGGACAGCGACATCGTGTTGACGACACCGATCAGCGAGATCACGATGGCGAACCCGAGCAGGGCGTCGACCACCCCGAGCAGCTGGCCCAGCGTCGCGGTGGTCCGCTGCCGCCAGCCGGCCAGGGAGTTCATCGTCACCAGCGGGTAGTCCGCGGTGACCGTCTCCACGGCGGTCCGGGCCCGCGGGACGCTCCCGTCCGCGGCCTTCACCCCGACCATGGTGTCTCCGTCCGCACCGGCCACGGCGGTGAGATCCGGCCAGTTCAGCAGCAGGTCACCGAACTGTCTGGCGGCGTGTGCCACGGCCACCACGGTCACCGTCGTGGAGCGGCCGTTCCTGGTGACCGTGACCTGGTCGCCGACCTTGCGCGCGCCGATCGGGCCGCTGCCGGCGAAGGCGATGGCGGTACCGGGCCGGAACCGGGCGTACTCGCCGGCGGAGACGTACGGCCGGACCAGGACCCCGGTGCCGCCGGGGTCCACGGCGCCGGCCTCGACGCTCGAGCCGTCCACGGTGGCCGTGACGACCCGTACCTCGGCGACCGCGCCGATCCCGTCGGCGCCGCGCAACCGCTGCGCGACCGCGGCCGGGACCCGCGCGTCCGGGCCGCCGGCCCGGTCCGGCTGGAGGATGAAGTCGACCGGCAGGTACGTGGTGATCTGGGTCCGCGCCGTCTGCTCCACCGACGACAGGGTCACGCTCGCCGCGGCCATCAGCCCCACCGCGATCATCAGCGTCGCCGTGGTCGTCGCGGTACGGCCGGGGTTGCGTCGCCCGTTCGCCACCGCCAACCGCGCCGGCACCCCGAGCAGCCGGACGGGCAGCCAGCCCAGCACCGTGATCAGCCGGCCGAGGAACAGCGGTGACAGCAGCAGCACCGCCAGGAAGTTGACCATGCCGCCGATCACCACCTCGAGAATCGCGGTGTTGCCCTCCCCCTGCGAACCGGCCACGGTCAACAGGGTGCCGGCGACCGCGCACAACGCCGCGGTCGCCGAGAGCACGACCCGGGTCCGCCGCCGGGCGCCGGTGACCCCGGCCGACACGGCCAGCGCCGCCACCGGCCGGACCCGGGTGGCCCGGATCGCCGGCACCACCGCCGACACGGCCGTGACCGCGACGCCGAGCAGCAGACCGGCCGCCACCGGAGCGGCGGTCAGCACCAGCGGGTGCGCGGGCAGCGTGGTGACCAGCCCGTTCAAGCCGTGGAACAGGCCGTAGGCGACGAGCATGCCCAGGGCGACCCCGCAGACCGCGCCGACCAGGCCGACCACGGCCGCCTCCAGCAGCACCGACGCGAACACCTGCCGGCGCCCGGCGCCCACGCAGCGCAGCAGGGCCAGTTCACGGATCCGCTGGGCGATCAGGATGGTGAAGGTGTTGTAGATGACGAACACCGCCACCACGCAGGCGATGATCGCGAAAACCAGCAGGACGTGCTGGAACGAGCCGAGCTGACCGATCGCCGCGGTGGCCAGGTCCTCGCGGTACCGGGTGCCGGTGCTGATCCGGTCCTGGTGCGGCAGGGCGGCGCGGACCCGCTCGGACAGGGCCGCCTGGGACACCCCGGGTGCGGCGGCGATCACCACCTCCCGGAAACCGTGGGCGCCGGTGAGCGCGGTCAGGTCGGCGTCGGTGAGGACCAGCACGGAGCGGTCGGCGTACTGCCGGGCGGCGCCCAGACCGGCGATGCCCACCAGGGTCAGGGTGTGCCGCCGCTGCCGGGCGTCCAGCACCGTGACGGTGTCGCCGACGTGGTAACCGGTGTGCCCGGCCGTGTCGCTGTCCAGCAGGGCCTGGCCCGGCGCGGCCGGTACGGTCCCGGACACCACGTCGTACGGGCGCAGCTTCGGATGCTCACCGGCGGACAGGGCCAGCCCGGAGTGCTGGGCGTCGCCGACCACCTTGCCGTCCCGGGACAGCAGCGGCAGACTCTGCGAGTTGCGGCCCTCCACCGCGGAGACGCCGGGAACGGCACGGATCGTGTCGACGACCGAGCGCGGCAGGTCCGAGCGCGACGAGCCGTGCGGCGCGCGGACGGCCACGTCGACGTTGCGGGCGGTGCGGGCGACGCTGTCGTACAGGGCGGCACGGGCGGTGTCGCTGAAGATCAGAGTGCCGGCGACGAGGGCGACGCCGAGCACCACCGACAGCGCGGTGGCGGCCAGGCGCAGCGGGCGGGCCCGCAGCCGGGCCAGGGTGACGCGGACCATGGGTCAGGCCCCCAGCAGCTTCAGCGCGGCCAGCACCGAGTCCGGTGTCGGCTCGTCGATCGAACCGGCCGGCCTGCCGTCGCGCAGCAGGACCACCTCGTCGGCGTACCCGGCGGCCACCGGATCGTGGGTCACCATGACCACCGTCTGGCCCATCTCCCGGACACAACGACGCAGGAACGCCAGCACCTCACCACTGGCCGCGGAGTCCAGGTTGCCGGTCGGCTCATCCGCGAAGATCACCTCGGGGCGGCCGAGCAGCGCCCGGGCGCAGGCCACCCGTTGCTGCTGTCCGCCGGACAGCTGCGCGGGCCGGTGCCCGAGCCGCTCACGCAGGCCCAGGACGTCCACGAGGTGCGCCAGCCAGTCCCGGTCCGGGGTACGGCCGGCCAGTTCCAGCGGCAGTGTGATGTTCTGCTCGGCGGTCAGCATGGGCAGCAGGTTGAACGCCTGGAAGATGAAGCCGATCCGGTCGCGGCGCAGCCGGGTCAGTTCGGCGTCGCGGAGCCGGGTCAGGTCGGTGTCGCCGAGGCGTACGGTGCCGCCGGTCGCCGTGTCCAGCCCGGCGGCGCAGTGCATCAGGGTGGACTTGCCGGAGCCGGACGGGCCCATGATCGCGGTGAACCGGCCGGCGGGGAAGTCGAGGGTCACCCCGGCCAGCGCGGACACCGCCGTCTCGCCGCTGCCGTACACCTTCGTCAGGTCGCTGACCTGCACCGCGGGCTTGGTTTTCGTAGTGGAAACGCTCACGGTTCGACGCTAGGGACGGCGGCGCCCGCCGTCGTCGACCCGCAGATCGGTTCTGCGGTACACCGCAGGTACCACGGTCGCCCCCGGGGTGGTACCCGAGGACGACCCGCGCACCGGTCAGTAACCGAAGCCCCGCGTCAGGCGTTCGGCCCGGCGGGTGGCGACCGTGATCACGTCGGCCGGGTTCCGGGGCAGGGCGGTGCGGCAGGTCGGCATCCCAGCTCACGGCCGGCTCAGGTGAGGGCGGAGACCAGCAGGACGAAGGCGGCGATGATGACGGCGACGCGGACGTAGTGAAAGCGGTCCCAGCGGCTGGTCTGCTGCTTCCAGTCGGCGGGCCGGTTCTCGGGGGTCCACGTCTTGCTGCGGTTGTTGATCGGGACGAGCAGCAGGATCGACATGATCACACTGAGGATCAGAAGTGCGCCGGCGGTGACGACGAGGCCGACGTCATGGTGGCGCCATCCGGCGGTTGCCCAGATCGCGACGAGGATGAGCGAACTGATGTACCAGACCGGCATCACGGCGCCGAGCATCCGGCCCCCGTGGGCGCGGCCGAGTTGGCCACTGTCTGCGGGAAGGGCGTTGAGGATCGGGTTGATGACGAAGGCGACGGAGAACTCCACCCCCACCATCACACCGACGACCACGGTGGTGACGACCTCGAGTGCGCTGAGCATGACGCCTCCCGTTCCTAGCATTGCTAGATTCTGGGGCAACGCTAGCATTGCGTCGCTCGATTTCCTAGCGATGCTAGGATCGTGTCATGTCGGTTCAGGAACGCAAGGGACGCGAACGAGCGGAGCGTGAGCGCCTCATCGTGGCGACAGCCCGGGATCTCGCCGAGCAGCAGGGCTGGGATGCGGTCACCACCCGTCGGCTCGCCGAGTGCATCGAGTACAGCCAGCCCGTCCTCTACAGCCATTTCCGCGGCAAGCGAGAGATCATCGGTGCCGTCGCCCTCCAGGGCGCCACCGAGATGGCCGCGGCGGTGCGGGCCGCGACCGACGCGATGGGCAGACCTCGCGAACGGGTCGCCGCCCTCGCGCGCACCTACCTTGACTTCGCCGCACGCAACCCGGCGGTCTACGACGCCCTGTTCCAGCTCGACGGCGGGCTTGCATACGCGCAGGAAGGCACCCCACAACCGCTCAAGGACGCTTTCGCCGCGCTGCTGGAGTGCCTGAGCGAGGTCGCCGGGGATGACGTCGACCCCGCGCTGTTCACCGAGGTGTTCTGGGCGTCCCTGCACGGCCTGGTCACCCTGACCCGAACTGGACGGCTACTGCCGGAGAACACCGAGCCGAGGGTGGAGTTGCTGCTGGACAGGCTCGCCCTGCTCTGACACATCAGCCGACCATCAGCCTGGCTTGATCAACACTTGGCGCCGATCATAGGCAAGCCCTCGCACGCCGCCGGCATGACGGAACGTCAAGGCTCTCACCCCAGCGAACGAGACCAATCTGCCCACTCGTCAGTCGTGCGGAGTCCTCGCCATACGAACCGTCGGGCGGGCGGCCATCGCCCGGGGAGCACCCCATGGCTGGGGACCGATCCGGTCGTCTCCCGGCTCGGCTGGCCGTGACGCCGCTCAGTGGTAGGAGCGTTTACCCGTCATGCGGGCGAGACCCCACAGACGTTCGGCGCGGCGGGTGGCGATGGCGATCACGCGCGCCGGGTCTCGGGGCAGGCCCGCACTTATCAGGCGGCTCACCGGCATGGCCAGCGGACTCTCTGGCACGCCGCCGGGAACAACGACGCCGAGGTACGGGCGGCGCAGCGCCCGCGGGGCGACCACCACCAGGATGCGCCGCAGGTGACCGGCCTGGGCGACGATCGCCACCGGACGGTCGTCGGGCCGGTCTTCGTCGCCTGTGGTGAGCGAGGGATGACTGGTCTCGGACTGACACCTGCTCGACGTCCGCCCCGGACCGCCCTTCGACGGTGCCGTCAAGGGGTGATGTTGACGGGTGGCTGAAGCTGCGCGAGATAGGTGCCGCCCGGCGAATGGACATGCGCATGGACTACACGGTGATCTTGTCCGGTTCGTGGACGCCGGACGGACGGCGGGCGCCGAGCGGTGTCCGGATCAGCAGCGCCAGGCTCAACCAGACATAGGTGTTGCCGCCGATGAGCTCCAGCGGGGGCCGGGGCCGCGCCTCCCACAGCCACGTCACGTGCGAGGTCATCAGAAGGTACGCCGACCAGCCCAGATAGGGGCGGCCGAGGAGGATGCACCGGGCCAGCGCCGGGATCAGCCACACACAGTGGTGGATCCAGGTGACCGGGCTGATCAGGCAGCCCAGGATGCCGGTCAGGGCCAGGCCGCCGAGCACGTCGTCGCGGTGCGCCGACACCCGCCAGGCCCACAGCGCGAGTGTCGCCAGGACGCAGGCCAGCCACACCCGCGACTCGATCGTGTCGATCGGCAGCCGGGCCAGCAGGCCGCGTTCCGACTGGTTGGACAGGTAGTAGAGCGGGCCGACCCGGTTGGTGTCCCACAGCGCCGACGTCCAGAACTCGCGGGACTCGTCCGGGAAGACCGCCCCGGCCAGCAGGGTGGCCCCGGCCGCCGCGCCGATCGCCGTGGCCGCGGCCCGCCAGCGCCGGGTGACCAGCAGGTAGAGGATGAAGACGCCGGGAGTCAGTTTGATCGCGGTGGCCAGGCCGATGCCGACGCCGGCCCACTTCCGGCCGCGGGCCAGGCCGAACAGCATGTCCCCGGCGACCAGGGCCAGCAGCAGCGTGTTGACCTGGCCGAAAGTGATCGTCTCGCGGACCGGTTCGAAGGCCAGCGCCAGACAGACCGCCACGGCGAGGGCGAACCGCGGCGTCCACCCCCGGCGCTCGATCTCCGGCCCCACCAGCCAGTACGTCAGCAGCGCGGTGGTCACCACCGTCATGACCGTCGCGACGGTCATCACGCCGAACAGCGGCAGCAGGGTCATCGGCGACATGATCAGACCGGCGAACGGCGGGTACGTGAACCCGTACGGGGTGCCCGGCCGCAGGAAGTCGTAGACCATGCCGCCGTCGCGGAACCAGTAGACGATCGCCCCGTAGTAGACGCGCGAGTCGAACCAGGTGTTACGGAGCCCGCTGACGACGATCAGCGTCACCGTGATCAGCACCAGGACGGCGACTATCGCTTTTTGCTTCATGTAGCACTTTCCACGCTAGGTAACCGGCGAGCAGGGTCATCACGATCGCGCCCTGGGCCTTGGTGGCCAGGGCCAGGTTGTAGCCGTCCGGCAGGCACAGGGCAGCGGCCACCGCGGGCGGCGCCACCAGCCACCGGGTGTCCCGCCGCACGGTGACGGCCAGGACGGCCAGCGGCCACAGCGCGTACCACGGGTGGAACACCGGCGCGAGCAGCACGGTCGCGGCCAGCGCCAGGCCGGCGTACAGAAGCGGGTCGCGTCGGCGGGCGCGCAGCCACAGGGCCACGAGTACCCCGGCCAGCGCGATCAACCCCAGGATCCGGGTGACGGCCACCGCTCCGGGCACACCGAACAGCTCCAGCGTCATCCCGATCGCGGTCGCCGGTGCGGTCCACTGCACCGACACCCCGCTCCCGGCCAGGCCGGACACCCAGCCCAGGCCGAGCCCGGACCCGAACGAGACGGCCGCCAGCGCGCCCGCCGCACCCCCGGCCAGCACCGCCTTCCGGGACAGCGACGGGAAGAGCAGCACCGCGAACGGCAGCACCACGCCCGCGGTCGCCTTCACCCCGACGGCCAGGCCCAGCAGGATCCCGGCGAGCAGCGGGCGGCGGGCGACGGCCGCGGTCAGCCCGCCCACCATCAGGGCCACCATCACGGCCTCGTTGTGGGCGCCGGAGATCAGGTGGATCGGCACCAGCGGGCACGCCGGCACCAGCCACACCGCACGCTCGGGCTGCACCCCGGCACGGCGCGCGAGCTTCGGCAGACACCAGCCGAGCGCCGCGACACCGAGCACGGCGATCAGGCGGAGCATGGCGACGGTCCCGGTGAGCGAGCCGCCCAGCTTCGCGGCCGTCGCCGCCAGGACCAGGAACACCGGGCCGTACGGGGCCGGGGAGGTGCGCCAGGTCGGCGCCACGGCGTCGGCCCAGGGACAACCGACGAGATCAACCCCTCCGGCGTACGGGTCGAGCCCGGCCGCCTGCTGCCAGCCCTGGCAGGCGTACGAGTAGACGTCGTAACTGCCCAGCGGCAGGAACGGAAGCAGCGGCAGTGCCCACAGCCCCGCCGTGACGTAGGCCCACCGCAGGCCCGGCACCACCCGCCGCCCGGCCCACCAGGCGCCGATCAGCAGGGCCGTGCCGAGCAGCCAGCAGAGCGGCAGCAGCACCCCGTCCCGCCCGGCCAGAATGGTGCGCGGCGTCACGGTGGGTTCCCACGGGCTGCTCGCCCCGCCCAGCCAGGCCGCCCCCGCCAGCGACAGACTCCCTGCCAGGCCCAGGTAACGGACGAGACGGGGTCGGGGCATGACAGGGACCCTACCGTGACAGGCTGCTACCGATCGTCTGGCGGTAGTGTCGACGGGATGTGGGCCCGGCACCGGCTGGAGTGGATCACCGCGCTGGTGGCGGTGCTCCTCGCCGTCGGCTACCTCCTGTCGCCGCCGATGGGCTCGGACCTGGCCGCCCAGGTGGCCCGGGCCGGATTCTTCGCCGAGCACGGCCTCACCCCGGTCGATCTGCGGTGGTACGCGGGGGTCGAGCAGTTCGGCTACAGCCTGGTGTCACAGCCGGTGATGGCCCTGCTCGGGGTCCGGGTGACCGGCGCGCTCACCCTGGTCGCCGGCCCGGTGCTGCTGGCCGTCCTGTTCCGCCGGACCGGCGCGGCCCGGCCCCTGCCCGGCGCGCTGCTCGGGGTGGCCGGATTCGCCGGAAACCTGATCAGCGGCCGGGTCACGTACGGCCTCGGGGTCTGCTTCGGGCTCGCGGCGATGGTGCTGCTCACCTTCCCGCGGTGGCGCCGGTTCGCCGCCGTCGCCGCATTCCTGGCCGGGGCGGCCAGCCCGGTCGCCGGCCTCTTCACCGGTCTGGCCGGCGTCGCACTGATCCTGTCCGCCGTCCTGCCGGGCGTCTCGCCGGTCCGGGCCCTAGCCCGCCGGGACCGCCACGGAGCACCGCCGTCCCCACCCCGCGCAGGTGGCGACGGGCCCACACCGGCCGCCCACCGAGACGCGGACGAACCCACACCAGCCACGCTGGCCGGACGGCGGATCGGGGACGGGCTGCTGCTCGCGGTGCCGGCCGCCGTGCCGCTCGCGATCACGGCGCTGTTCTTCGGCGACGGCGGGTGGATGAACATCAGCCGCACCGACACCCTGCACGCCGTGGTGACCGGGCTGGTGGTGGCCGTGCTCGTGCCGCTGCGGCCGGTCCGGATCGGGGCGCTGCTGTCGTCGGCCGGGGTGCTGGCGGCCGCGCTGCTCCACACCCCGGTGGGCCTGAACGCGACCCGCCTCGTGACGATGTTCGCGCTGCCGGTGCTGGCGGCCTACGCGGAGATGCCACGTCGGCTACTCACCCGGTCGCCCCATCACGCGATTCGCCACGCGCCCGAACGAGCGGGTCCACGTGCCGCTGAACACACGACATCCCACGCACCCGAACGAGCGGTTCCGCGTGCTTCTGTGGACGCGGTTCCCCGTACCCCGGCTGGTGGGGAAGGAACGCCTGCCGGGACACGCCGCGGGATGCCGGTGCCCGTCCTGATCGCGGTGATCGTCGCGGTGGCGTGGTGGCAGCCGGTGGTCGTGCCGGGTGACGTGCGCGACATCGGGAACCCGTCGACGGATCCGGCCTACTTCCGGCCGCTGTTGGACCGGCTGGCGAGCGAGACGCTGACCGGCCGGGTGGAGATCCCCACCACCCGGGCCTACTGGGAGGCCGCCTCGATGGGCGGCGTCCCGCTGGCCCGGGGCTGGCTGCGGCAGGCCGACATCGACCGGAACCCGCTGTTCTTCACCACCGTCCCGGGCGCGGCCGGAACCGGCGTGGCGCTGACCGCCGACTCCTACCGGGCCTGGCTGGACGAGGAGGCGGTGCAGTTCGTGGCCGTCCCCGACGTCGAGCTCGCCTGGCCCGGCCGCACCGAGGCGCGGATGGTCACTGACGGTCTGCCGTATCTGTCGCTGATCTGGAGCGACGCGCACTGGCGCCTGTACGCGGTGGCCGACCCCCGACCGATCGTGGCCGCCCCGGCCACCTTGACCAGCCAGAACGCCGTGGCGATCGTCTTCGACGCGCCCGTCGCCGGCGACGTCGCCGTCCGGGTGCGGCACCACCGCTCGCTGACCGCCTCCGGAGGCGCCACGGTCACCGCCGACGGCGAGTGGACCCGGGTCCGGGTCCCGGCGGCCGGGCGCTACACGCTGACGAGCAGCCTGTTCTGAGCTGCGGCGATGTTCGCGGGCATCGACTGGGGTTCGCAACGATGCCACCGGGTTCGGCATCGCCGAGGCGTCCGCCGGCGGGCCGGCCGCCGACCTGGCTCCGCTGTTCCGCGAGGCCCTCCTGGACCGCGAAAGTGCTGACGAGCGGCTGCCGGGCGGCGCTCAGTTGATCCCGGTCTGCCGGGCCTCGCGCTCGGCGCGTTTGCGCTCGCGCTGCTCGCGGGTGTAGCGCTTCCGGTTCTCCAGGTCGCGTTTCCACTGCTCGCGTGCGGCCTCGTCGCAGCCCTGGACGGCGCCGTCGGTCTGTGCCGGGCCGATGAAGGACCGGAAGGCCCAGTCGTCGAAGGTGCGGTGGAACCACTCCGAGAACCTGGACACGACACGCTCCTCAAACAGTTTGCAGGCCAATGGTTGGTGCCCCAACGGTTGCTAGAGTAGCCGGTGATGAGTGATCCCGTCGCAGATCCGCTGGCGCTGGAGCAGCAGGTCTGCTTCGCGTTGTCGGTGGCCGCCCGCAGCGTCGTGGCGATCTATCGCCCGCTGCTGGAGCCGATGGGCCTCACCCACCCTCAGTACCTGGTGATGCTCGCCCTCTGGCAGCACGCCCCGCTCTCCGTGCGCCGCCTGTCCGAGTTGCTGCAACTCGACCCGGGCACGCTGTCGCCGCTGCTCAAGCGCCTGGAGGCGATCGGCTACCTGCGCCGCGAGCGGGACCGCGCCGACGAGCGCAGTCTGGCGATCACGCTGACCGAGCGGGGCCGGGCGCTGCGGGCCGAGGCGGAGCGCATCCCGCCCGCCGTGGTCGCACGCCTCGGCATGCCGATAGAGGAGCTGCGACAGGTGCACGCCGCGCTGACAAGGGTGATCGCTGCCGCGACCGGATGACACCCGCACGCGTGACATCCGCCGCCCTGGATGGGCCGGCCTCGTTGTCAGATGCATGTGGGTCTGTATCGATTGCGGGGAGCGGAACACCGACGTCCCGGACGAGTGCCGCGTCTGCCGCCGTCCCCGCCCGGCGCCGCGGCCGTGGGACGCCCCGCCGCGGGCCCGCGTCTGGGAACCGCCGGAACCGGCGCCGCTGTGGATCCCTCAGGCAGCCGACCCGGAACCGCCGGCGACGGAGGGCCGGAACCGGCTGCTGCCCGCCCTGCCGATCGCGGTCCTGGTCGCCGCCCTGATCACGGCCGCTGTCGTGGGTGGGCCACGCCTGCTGGGCTCGGAACGGACCGCCGCCGTCGCCCCGCCGCGCACGGTCGCACCGGTGCCCAGCGCGACACCCGCCCCGATCCTGGAGAACGACGGGGCCGGCCTGGTCACCGTGGACGCCGCCGTCACCGATCCGCGGGCCCCGGACGTGGCGGCCATGTTCGACACCTATTTCGGCGGCATCAACGAGCGCGACTACCGGGCCGTGGCGGAAGTCCTCGACCCGGCCGGCGAGATCGATCCGCGGAACGCCCGGCAGATGGCGGCCTTCGCCGAGGGCACGTCGACCACCCGGGACTTCGACATCGTGCTGGTCCGGCTCACCGAGGCGGCGTCCGGCCGGCTGCGGGCCGAGGTGACCTTCCGAAGCCGGCAGAAGGCAGGGCACGGGCCACCGGAACGGCTCGACGAGACCTGCACCCGATGGCGGGCCGCCTACCTGCTCAGCGCCGCCGGGAAGACCTACCGCCTGCTCCGGGGAAACGCCACCAGCAAGCCGTGCTGATCAGGAGTCCAGCACCCGCTCCATCGCGGCCCGGGACCGCCGGGTCAACCGAAGGTACCGGTCCACGAACTCACCCGGGTCGCCGCCGCCCAGCAGGAGCACCGCGCCCGCCAGCTCGACCCCGTGCCGGGGCAGCTGGTCGGTGGGGCGGCCACGGACCAGGGTGAGGGCGTTGCGGACCTGGGCGGCCAGCGTCCAGCCGGCCGTCATCTCGGCCGCGTCCGAGGCGCTGATCAGATCCGCCCCGGCGGCCGCGTCCAGTGCCTCCAGGGTCCGGGTCCGGCGCAGCCCGGGCACCGCGTGAGCGAACCGCAACTGGGTGAGCTGGACCGCCCACTCGACGTCGGAAAGACCGCCCCGGCCCAGCTTGGTATGCGTGTTCGGGTCCGCGCCGCGGGGCAGCCGCTCGGTCTCCACCCGGGCCTTGATCCGCCGGATCTCGACCACCTGCTCGCGGGTGAGGCCGCCGGACGGGTAGCGGATCCGGTCGGCCAGCGTCTCGAACCGCCGGCCCAGCTCGACGTCGCCGCAGACGAAACGGGCCCGCAGCAGCGCCTGCGCCTCCCACACCTTCGACCAGCGGTCGTAGTACTGCCGGTACGCCTGAAGGCTGCGCACCAGCGGACCCTGCCGGCCTTCCGGGCGCAGGTCGGCGTCGACGCCGAGGGCCGGGTCCGGGGCGGGCGCGCTGAGCAGGCGCCGCATCTCCTCGGCGATGGCGTGCGCGGCGGCGCTGGCCTCGTTCTCCGGGCAGCCGGCCGGCGGCTCGTAGACGAACAGCACGTCGGCGTCGGACGGGTAACTCAACTCGTACCCACCCAGCCGGCCCATGCCGATGATCGCGAACCGCAGCCCGTCCGGGGCCGGTTTGGCACGCCGGGCGATCCGCAGCGCCGCGTTGAGGGTGGCGTCGGTGACATCGGAGAGGGCCACGCCGATGGCGTCGACGCCGAGCGGCCGATCCGGGGCCAGCTCACCACCCTGGCTCAGGATGTCCGCACTGGCCAGCCGGAACAGTTCCCGGCGGCGCAGCGCGCGGACCGCGCCGATGGCCTTGACCGGGTCGGTGTGCCGGTCGCCGGCCGCCGCGAACCCGTCCAGCAGCGTCTCCCGGGGCCGGGGCTGCAACTCGGTGTCCTCGGCGAGCAGGCGCAGCGCCTCCGGGTCGCGGGTGAGCAGGTCGGTGGCGTACCGGGAGAGGCTGAGCACCCGGGCCAGTCGGCGGGCCACCGGGCCGCCGTCACGCAGCAGCCGCAGATACCACGGCGTGCTGCCCAGCTTGTCCGACACCTGCCGGTAGTTGAGCAGGCCACGATCCGGTTCCGGGGCGTCGGCGAAATCCTGGAGCAGCATCGGCAGCAGGGTCCGCTGGATCGCCGAGGTCCGCGTCACCCCGCCGGTCAGCGCCTCCAGATGCCGCAGCGCACCGGCCGGGTCGGCGAACCCGAGGATCTCCAGGCGCTTGCGGGCCGACTCCGGGGTCATCCGCAGCTCCTCGGCGGGCACCCGGGCGACCGCCTCCAGCAGCGGCCGGTAGAGCAGCTTGACGTGCAGGCGGCGGACGTTGGCGGCGTGCCCGACCCAGTCGGACCGGAAGGCCTCGACGGCGTCCCGGCCGGGCTGGGCGGTGTATCCCAGGGCGGCCGCGAGCCAGCGCAGACCGTCCGGATCGTCCGGCACGGTGTGCGTACGCCGAAGGTGCTGAAGTTGGAGCCGGTGCTCGACGCCGCGCAGGAAGCGGTAGCCACGCAGCAGCGTCTCGCCGTCCTCGCGGCCGACGTAGCCGCCGGTGACCAGGGCGCGCAGCGCCGGGAGCGTGCCGCCGCCGCGCAGCGTCTCGTCGACGCGGCCGTGCACGAGCTGAAGCAGCTGAACCGCGAACTCGATGTCGCGCAGCCCGCCGGGACCGCGTTTGATCTCCCGGTCCAGTTCCTTCTTCGGCACGTTGTCGATGATCTTGCGGCGCATGTCGCGGACGTCGGCGACCGCCTCCGGCCGCTCGGCGGCGTGCCACACCAGCGGCGCCAGATCGGCGATCCACTCCTGCGCGAGCGCCAGGTCACCGGCCGCCGGACGGGCCTTGAGCAGCGCCTGGAACTCCCACGTCCGCGCCCAGCGCCGGTAGTAGGCCTGATGGCTGGCGAGGGTGCGCACCAGCGGGCCGCGGTTGCCCTCCGGGCGCAGCGCGGCGTCCACCGGCCAGGCCACCTGCCCGCAGATCTCGATGATCCGGGCGGCGACGGTGGTACCGGCGCTCAGGTCCTCGTCACCGGCCGCCACGAAGATCACGTCGACGTCGGAGACGTAGTTGAGCTCGTTGCCGCCGCACTTGCCCATCGCGACGACCGCGAGGCGTGGCTCCGCCACCCTCTCCGGCAGGGCGGCCACCCCGATCGCGTAGGCGGCGGCCAGCGTCTCGTCGGCCAGGCGGGAGAGCGCGGCCATGGTGGGCTCCAGGCCTCTGCCGCCGGTCAGGTCGGCCGCCGCGATCCTCAGGAGCGAGATCCGGTACGCCGTACGCAGAGCCGGAACGGTCAGCTCCGTGAAGCCGGCCAGGCCCCCGTCCGCGTCCGGCGGCCCGCCGCTGCGCCCGGTGGACAGCGTCCGCCACTCCCCCGGGTTGGCCACCAGCAGGTCGCCGAGGGTGGACGAGGCGCCCAGCACGGCGAGCAGCCGCCGCCGCAGCCCGTGGTCGTCGGCCAGCGCCCCGAGCAGCTCGCCGGGATCCTCGCCGCGCCGTTCCACCGACTCGACGATGCGGTGCAGCTGGCGCAGCGCCAGGTTGGGGTCGGCGGCCTTGGAGAGCGCGTCGAGCAGCCCGGCGGCCCGCTCGTCGACCGGCGCCTGCGCCTCGCCGTCCCACAGTCGCAGCCCGTCCGGGCCGAGCAGGTCGGTCGCGCGGGCGCCGTTGTCGGCGAACCCGTACCGGGCCAGCCGGGTGGGTCTGGTCATCACTGCCCCAGCAGTGGCAGGGTGCGGCCGAAGACCTGGTTCGGGATGTCGGCGTCCGGCAGGGTGCCCAGCGCCAGGGAGGCGAACCGGACCGCGAACGGCTGCCAGACCTCCTCCACGTCGGCGAGCGCCCCGGCGGTTGCCAGCACCACCGCCTCCGGGTCGTAGCCGAGCTCGGCCAGGACGTCGCTGTCGGCGCGCACCCAGTCGGCGATCATGTCGGCGTCGCACTCGATGTGGAACTGCAGGCCCCAGGCCCGGTCGCCGATCCGGAACGCCTGGTTCGGGCAGCGCGACGACGCGGCCAGCAGTGTCGCGTTCAGCGGCAGCTCGGTGATCTCGTCGCGGTGCCACTGGAGCACGTCGGGCAGCAGCGGCACCCACTTGAACAGCGGGTCGCTGTCGGCGGCGTCGCGCTTGCCGACCAGCCCGGGCCCGATCTCCGGCCCGGACGGGGCGCGCTCGACGAGCCCGCCGTGCGCGGTGGCCAGCAGTTGCCCGCCGAGACAGACCCCGAGGGTGGGCACCCGGTGGCGGACCGCCTTGCGCAGCAGCCCCTCCAGCGCCGGGAACCAGGGGGCGCCGGGGGTGCCGTCGGGCGCCGGGTACGCGCTCTGATCGCCGCCCAGCACGATGAGCGCCAGACAGCCGTCGAGCGTCTCGGGCAGCCCGTCACCGGCGTGCGGCCGGAGCACGGTGAGCTCCAGGCCGGCTTCGGTCAGCCAGTCGCCGAGGCGCCGGAGGTCGTCACTGGGGTCGTTCTCGATGACTAGTGCGGTGGCCACGTGTCGAGGCTAGCCGGTGCTGTTTGAATGGGGCATGCTCGCCGCTGTGATCACCGCGTTCGGTGGCCCCGGGGTGTTCGCTCTCGCCGAGACGCCGGAGCCGGACGGCGACCGCATCGACGTGGCCCTGGCCGGGGTCGGCCACGCCGACGTCCACCTCCGCCGCGGCGAGCACGGGAAGCCGCCGCTGCCCGCGATCCTCGGCGGCGACGTGGTGGGCCGCCGCCGCTCGGACGGCCGCCGGGTCGCCGCCCTGCCCGGATCCGGCGGGTACGCGCAGGTCACCGCCGCCCGCCCCCGGCACACGGTCGAGGTGCCCGAGGACGTCGGCGACGAGCAGGCCCTGGCGGTGCTGGAGCACGGCCTGACCGCCTGGCACAGCCTGCACACCCTGGGCCGGGTCACCGCGGACGACGTGGTGGTGGTGACCGCCGCCGCGGGCGGGGTGGGCCACCTGGCCGTGCAACTGGCCCGCGCCGCCGGGGCCCGGGTGATCGCGACCGTCTCGACCCCGGCCGAGCGCGCACTCGCCGTGGAGCTGGGCGCACACGCGGCCGTCGACGCGAACCACCCGCTCCTGGACGAGGCGCCCACCCTGGTGCTGGACGGCGTGGGCGGCCCGGCGTTCGGGCGGCTGCGCGCGGAGCTGGCGCCGTTCGGCCGGATCGTGGCGTACGCCGGGGTCAGCGACGTGCGCGGCACCGTCGCCGTGGACGATCTGATGACGTCGTCGACCGGGGTGCTCGGCTTCCGGCTGCAACGGGTCCTCGACGACGAGGAGCTCTACCGGTCCAGCGCGGCCCGGCTGTTCCACCTGGCCGGTCGGGGGCTGCTGACCGCCCGGATCGGGGGGCGCTACCCGCTGTCCGGGGTGGGCCGGGCGCACGCCGACCTGGAGGACCGGGTCACCACCGGCAAGCTGGTGATCGACGTGCGGAGACTGGTCTAGGTTCCGTCCCGTGGGAGCGGGGCGCAGGCGACGGTCGGCGTGGTGGGCGGCCACCGATCTCCCCCGGCGCAGACGGCGAACCCGCACTGAACAGACGCAACGGCCCAACCCGCGTGTGGGTTTCGGGCGCGTACCGCACCCGAAAACCACACCGACACAACGCACGCACGACCCAACCCGCGTGTGAGTTTCGGGCGCGTACCGCACCCGAAAACCACACGCCGGGCCGGTGGGCGGCGTCACGCGTACCCCGAGATCTTTTTGAAAACGCCGACAGGACGCTGTCGTGGCGCTTGACCAGAGTGGTCGTTGTTCCGACCACTAGGGAGAAGACGATGACGGCAGTCAACCAGATCGGCTGGTTCCAGATCGGCACCGACCAGCCGGAGGTCGCCGAGCGGTTCTACGGCGACCTGTTCGGATGGACGTTCGCCGACGACGAGACGGCGGGCGCGGCCTACCGGATCATCACGACACCGGGTGAGGGCGGCCTCCAGGGCGGCGTCGCGAACACCCGGGGCGAGGGGCCGAACCACGCGGTCTTCTCGGTCGTGGTGGCCGACACCGAGGCCACCTGCCGGCAGGCGGAGGCGGCCGGCGGGAAGGTGCTGGTGAAGCGGACCACGCCGGACGGTCTGGCCCTCGCCCACGTGCTCGACCCGTCGGGCAACCAGTTCCAGATCTTCACCCCGCCGGCGGGGTGACGACTCAGCCGAGGGTCAGCGGCCGCAGACGGTGCGGGATGTCCAGCCGGACCTCCTCCAGCGTCCGCGGCCGCACCGTCTCCCGGGTCGGCGTCACCGTGCTGATCCGGTCGGCGCGGAAGATCCGCACCGACTCGCGCAGCCGGCACCAGGCGATCAGATACCACTTCTCGTGAATCCCGACGTAGCCCAGCGGCTCGATGTCCCGGGCGGTCACGGCGCCGTGCCGGTCGGCGTAACCGATCCGCAGCACGCAGCCCACCGGCAGCGCGGCGCCGCCCAGCCGTGGCAGCGCGCCGGGAACGACGTCACCGGCCAGATGGATCCGGTCGGCCAGGTCGTGGGCCACCGCCACGTCCTCCGGGCGCATCGCGGCGAGCAGCTTGCGCAGGGCGCTCGCGGCGGGATGCCGGAACGGTGTGCGGGCCATGCCGCGCAGCGCGAGGGCCATGGCGACCGCCTCCTCCGGCGTCAGATTGACCGGTGGCAGGGTGTGCGAACGGTCCAGGCAGTAGCCGCCGGTCCGGCCGGTCTCCGCGTAGACCGGGGTGCCGGACTGCTGGAGCGCCGAGATGTCCCGCTCCACGGTGCGCACGCTCACCTCGAAACGCCGCGCCAGCCAGCGGGCGCTGCGGGGGCGGGGCGACACCGCCCGCAGCTCCTCGACGAGGGCGTACAGCCGGTCGGTGCGGTTCATGCCACGCACGATAAAGCGGGGGTACGACATTTAGCCGACCGTGACGATCATGGCGGCCGGGGCGATCACGGAGGATCCGCCCCGGCGCCGTCTGAGCACGGCCGGCGCCGTCTGAGCACGGCCGGCGCCGTCTGAGCACGGCCGGCGCCGTCTGAGCACGGCCGGCGCGCTCGGTGACGTCGGCCGGAACGCCCGGGGCGGGTCAGGCGATACAGGCGCAGACGATGATCGCCGCCCCGAAATGCGACGCGGCGCTGACCAGCGCGCCCGGGTGCCGCTCCTGGGTGCAGATCACCTCGCCCAGCTTGCCCGGTGTCAGCCAGTCCAGCACCAGGAAGGCCAGGCCCATGATGCCGATGCCGACCAGTCCGAACAGCGCGGTCGACGCCAGCCCCTGGCCGAACGACTCCCAGGTGGTGAAGATCGAGGTGAACACGATGGCCGCGATGCCGAGCTGATTCGAGGCCAGCAGCAGCGCGGCGTTCGGGTTCTTCTCCACCCAGATGAGATCGCGCAGCTTGCCCGGGGTGAGCACGTCGATCAGGACGAACCCGACCGCCATCAAACCGATGCCGGTCAGCCCGAACACTATGCTGCGCCCGGCGCCCTCAAGCAGATCCTCCAGCACGGCAAACTCCCTTTTCACGAAATCGTCGACCCAGACCGTATCGGAGCCGATCTACCGCGTCGATCGGACTCGGATCATGGCGGTGACGTTTTTTCATCAGGGGGCGCTGTACCAGAGGAGGACGCATGCCGGGGTGCGGCCGACGAGAGGCGCGGAGGTCTTCGCATGGTGGCATCGGAGGACCTCGACGACGTACTCGCCGCGGCACAGTCCGGTGACGAGCAGGCGTTCCGTCTGCTCTACCGGGCTCAGCAGCCGGCGCTCGTACGCTATCTTCGCGTGCTGGTCGGCGAAGACGCCGAGGACGTCGCCTCCGAGTCCTGGTTGCAGATCGCCCGGGACCTGCGGACGTTCTCCGGCGACTGGGACGGGTTCCGTGGCTGGACCGCGACGATCGCCCGGCACCGGGCCATGGACCTGCTGCGGGCCCGGCGGCGCCGCCCGCAGGCGATCGCCCCCGTCGAGTTCCTGACCGAGATGAGCGCCGCCGACGACACCGCCGACCGGGCCATGGAACTGGTCGGCACCGACGCGGCGGTGGCGCTCATCGCGACGCTGCCGCCGGAGATGGCCGAGGCGGTGATGCTGCGGGTGGTCGTCGGACTGGACGCCACGAGCACCGGCCGGATCCTCGGGCGCCGGGCCGGTGCGGTGCGGACCGCCGCCTACCGCGGGCTGCGCCAGCTCGCCGCCAAGCTCGCCCAGCGGGAGTCCCGCCACCCGCCCGAGCCGCCCCGGGCCCCGTCCTGGAGTCCCGCTGTGACGACTTCGGCTGCCGCGGCGCTGAAGGAGATGAGATGACCAGCGGCGAGGAGTGGACCCCCATGGACCGGAAGACCGCGGAGAGCCTGCTGCGCGGCGACCGGACCGGGCTGCCCCTCGACCGGGTGCTGTCCGCCGCCAGAGGGCCCGCCTCGGCCGGTGAGCTGGCCGGTGAGGCCGCCGCGGTGGCGGCGTTCCGGGCCGCCGCAGGGGCCCGCGGCAGACCCGTCCGGCGATTCTCGATCTTCCGGTCGGCTCTGACGAGACCGCTCACCGTCAAGGTGGTGGCGGCCGCGTTCGCGACGACCGCCACGGTCGGCGGGGTGGCCCTGGCCGCGAACACCGGTGCCCGGCCCGCCCCGGTCAGCGCCCCGGCCGCGTCCGTCCCGGCGAGCCCGTCACCGTCGCCGTCCGTGGCGCCGTCGGTGTCGCCGTCGGTGTCGGTGTCGGTGTCGGTGTCCCGGTCCCGGCCGGCCGGCTCGCCGAGCGCGGCCCCGGACCGGATCGCCGACCTCTGCCGGGAGTTCAGCCGCCGGAACCGGGAGAACCGGCGGCGGGCGCTCGACGACGACCGGTTCGGCGAGCTGATCCGGCAGGCCGGGGACAAGGACCGCGACCGGGTCGAACGGTACTGCGGGGCCCGCCCCGGCGGCTCGGCCGGCAACCGCCCGGATCGGGAGGGCGACCGGAAATCGTCCAGCCGGCCACGGAGCACCGGCAGCATGACGCCGCGCCGCGAATAGACCGGCACCCGGTGGACCGGATCTGGGGAACGGGCGGTCCACCGGGTGCCCTAACGGTCAGTTGCCGGTATGGGTCGCCCCCACCCAGCGCCCGGCGGCTGCACCAGCCAGACGGTGGCGGCTCGGACACCGCCGCCGTCTGGCGCCCGCGGAGAAGGGCCGGGAGCGCACACTCCCGGCCCTTCTCTCGTCCCTGCGTTCTACAGAGCGCCCAGGTACCGCTGGCGCTCGTACGGCGTGACCTCGCGGCGGAACTGCTCCCACTCGGCCCGCTTGTTGCGCAGGAAGAAGTCGAAGACGTGCTCGCCGAGCACCTCGGCCACCAGCTCGGAGCCGGCCATCACGTCGATCGCCTCGGACAGGTTCTCCGGCAGCGCGTCGTAACCGGCGGCCTTGCGCTCGGCCGGCGACAGCGACCACACGTCGTCCTCGGCGCCGGGGGGCAGCTCGTACCCCTCCTCGATGCCCTTGAGGCCGGCGCCGAGCATGACCGCGAAGGCCAGGTACGGGTTGGCGGCCGAGTCGATGGACCGCACCTCCACCCGGGCCGAGCTGGGCTTGCCGAACGCGGGCACCCGGACCAGCGCGGACCGGTTCAGATGTCCCCAGCTGACGAACGCCGGCGACTCGGTGATCCGGTCCGGCAGCTGGAGCGGGAAGAGCCGCTTGTACGAGTTGACCCACTGGTTGGTGATCGCCGTGTACTCCCGGGCGTGCACCAGCAGCCCGGCGATGAACGCGCGCGCCGTCTTGGACAGCCGGTGCGGGTCCTCGCTGTCGAAGAAGGCGTTGCGCTCACCCTCCATCAGCGACAGGTGGGTGTGCATGCCCGAGCCGGGCTGGTCGGTGTACGGCTTCGGCATGAAGGTGGCCCGGACGCCCTGGGACAGCGCCACCTCCTTGACCACGTGCCGGAACGTCATGATGTTGTCGGCCGTGGTGAGCGCGTCCGCATACCGCAGGTCGATCTCCTGCTGGCCGGGCGCGACCTCGTGGTGGCTGAACTCGACCGAGATGCCGATCCGTTCCAGGGCCAGCACCGCCTGGCGGCGGAAGTCGCGGGCCACCGCGTGGGTGGTGTGGTCGAAGTAGCCGCCGCTGTC
Source organism: Actinoplanes sp. NPDC049802 (assembly GCF_040656595.1). Lineage (NCBI taxonomy): Bacteria > Bacillati > Actinomycetota > Actinomycetes > Micromonosporales > Micromonosporaceae > Actinoplanes > Actinoplanes sp. NPDC049802. The sequence goes on along the minus strand of NZ_JBFAMR010000029.1, from coordinate 62,061 downwards.
CACCGGCACCGGCACCGCGCCGTCGTTGACCCCGTCCTGGATCAGGAAGAACTCGACCTCGGGGTGGGTGTAGAAGGTGAAGCCCTTCTCGGCGGCCTTGGCCAGGGCACGGCGCAGCACGTGGCGCGGGTCGGCCCAGGCGGCGCTGCCGTCCGGCATGAGGATGTCGCAGAACATCCGGGCGCTCTCGCCGCTGGAGCCGCCCTCGAACGGGAAGACCTGGAAGGTGGTGGGGTCCGGCATCGCTATCATGTCGGACTCGTAGACCCGGGCGAAGCCCTCGATCGCCGAGCCGTCGATGCCGATGCCCTCCTCGAAGGCCGACTCGAGCTCGGCGGGAGCCACCGACACGCTCTTCAGGGTGCCCAGCACGTCGGTGAACCAGAGCCGGACGAAACGGATGTCGCGCTCCTCGAGCGTGCGAAGCACGAACTCCTGCTGTCGGTCCACTGCCACCCCTCGTCCGGATGTCTACCTATCGAGGTGAGACTACGCTGCACACGCCCTGTGACGTCGGCCCGGGTCAGGATCGAAACGCCCGTCGTGGGGGAAGAATGAGGGCATGCCCACGCTGCGCATCGCCCTCGCTCAGGTGAACTCGACAGTCGGTGACGTTTCCGGCAACGCGGCCGCGGTCCGCCGCTGGTCCCGGGAGGCGGCCGACGCCGGCGCGCACCTGGTGGCGTTCCCGGAGATGATGCTGACCGGCTATCCCATCGAGGATCTGGTCTTCCGCAACTCGTTCGTCGAGGCGTCCCGGCAGGCGCTGCGCTCGCTCGCCGCCGACCTCGCCGCCGACTGCCTCGGCGACGTGGCCGTCGTGGTCGGCTACGTCGACGCCGACGGCCCGGCCGCCATCAGCTCCGACGCCGAGCCCGGTGTCGGCCGGCGCGACGCGTCCGCGCTGCTGTACCAGGGTGAGGTGGCGGCCACCTACTACAAGCACCACCTGCCCAACTACGGCGTCTTCGACGAGGACCGCTATTTCGAGCCCGGCGACACGCTCACCGTGGTCCGGCTCGGCGGGATCGACGTGGCCCTCACCGTCTGCGAGGACATCTGGCAGGCAGGCGGGCCGTTCACCGCGGCGCGGCGGGCCGGCGTGGGGCTCGTCGTCAACATCAACGCCTCTCCGTACGAGCTGAACAAGGACGACGTCCGGCTCGCCCTGGTCCAGCGTCGGGCGGCCGAGGCGGGTGCCGCGGTCGCGTTCGTCAACATGGTCGGCGGGCAGGACGAGCTCGTCTTCGACGGCGACTCGATGATCGTCTCCGCGACGGGGCAGCTGCTCGCCCGTACCGGTCAGTTCACCGAGGAGCTGCTGGTTCACGACCTGGACCTGCCGCCGGCGGCCGATGACGTCCCGGCTCCGGAGCACGGCGACGGGATGTCGATCGACCGCGTCGAGATCGGCGCCGTGCTCGCCCGGCGGGACGATGTCCGGAAAGCCGGTATCGCCGATCGGTCCTCCGACGAGGCGGAGATCTGGTCGGCCCTCGTCCTGGGCCTGCGCGACTACGTCAACAAGAACCGGTTCCGTTCGGTGGTGCTCGGCCTCTCCGGCGGCATCGACTCCGCGGTGGTCGCCGCGATCGCGGTCGACGCGCTCGGCCCGGAGCGGGTCGTCGGGGTCTCGCTGCCCAGCGGCTACTCGTCCGACCACTCCAAGGACGACGCCGCCGACCTGGCCAAGCGCACCGGCCTCGACTACCGCACCGAGCCGATCCAGGCGATGGTCGACGCGTTCCTGGCCAACATGTCGCTCTCCGGCCTCGCCGTGGAGAATCTTCAGGCCCGGGTCCGCGGCGTGATCCTCATGGCGCTCTCCAACCAGGAGGGGCACCTGGTCCTGACCACCGGCAACAAGAGCGAGCTCGCGGTCGGCTACTCGACCCTCTACGGCGACTCGGTCGGCGGGTTCAATCCGCTCAAGGACGTGCCGAAGACCATGGTGTGGCAGCTCGCACGGTGGCGGAACACACAGCCCGGCACACCCCCGATCCCGGAGAACTCGATCACCAAGGCGCCCAGCGCGGAGCTGCGCCCCGGCCAGAAGGACTCGGACTCGCTGCCCGACTACGAGATCCTCGACCCGATCATCAAGGGTTATGTGGACCGCGACCTGGGCCGTGCCGAGCTGATCGCGGCCGGCAACGACCCGGCTCTGGTCGACCGGACCCTCCGCATGATCGACCTGGCGGAGTACAAACGCCGCCAGTCCGCCCCCGGTACCAAGATCTCCGGCAAGGCGTTCGGCCGCGACCGCCGGTTGCCCATCACGAACCTGTTCCGTGAAGGAAAGTCTTAATTCACTTTTTGGGGCGGGTGCCCGGGTGATCGGATGGCGAAAGTGCGACCATGTGCGGACCCGGGGACCGCATCCGCGCGGCCTCGAGGGAGGAGCTGAATCATGTCGGAGATTCCGACCCTGTACGGCGGCCCGCCCACCCGCCGGGTCCGCACCCGCGACCTGCTCAACGCCAAGGTCCGCGGCGACCGCTGGCCGATGCTGACGTCGTACGACATGTACACCGCGCAGATCTTCGACCAGTCCGGCGTACCGGTGCTGCTGGTCGGCGACTCGGCCGCCAACAACGTGTACGGCTACGAGACCACCGTGCCGGTCACGGTCGACGAGCTGTTGCCGCTGGTCCGGGCCGTGGTCCGGGCCACTTCGACCGCGCTGATCGTCGGTGACCTGCCGTTCGGCAGCTACGAGGAGGGCCCCACTCAGGCGCTGCGCACCGCCGTCCGGTTCATGAAGGAGGGCGGCTGCCACGCCGTCAAACTCGAGGGCGGCCGCCGGATGGTTCCGCAGATCGAGGCCATCACCGGCGCCGGCATCCCGGTGATGGCGCACATCGGTTTCACCCCGCAACGTGAGCACGCCATCGGCGGCTACCGCGTCCAGGGCCGGGAGAACGAGGGCGCCGAGGTCATCTCGGACGCCCGCGCGGTCGCCGACGCGGGCGCCTTCGCGGTGGTCCTCGAAATGGTTCCCGGCGACGTGGCCAAGCAGATCACCAAGGAACTGCCGATTCCCACGGTCGGCATCGGCGCCGGCCCCGACACCGACGCGCAAGTGCTGGTCTGGCAGGACATGGCCGGCCTCCGCACCGGCAAGGCGCCCCGTTTCGTCAAGCGTTACGCCGACCTGGCCGGCGCTCTGACCGAGGCGACGCGGCAATTCGCCGCCGAGGTCCGCAGCGGCGAGTTCCCGGCCGCGGAACACACCTTCTAACCCCATTTTCGGTACGGGGTCCGCAGGCGAAATCCACGCGGACCCCGTCCGGTCAGCCGTACTCGGCCCTATGCCGCGGGCAGGTGGCCCACGGCTTCACGTCGAAACCGGCCCCACGGTCACGCGCGTTCGAAACGAACCGTGCGGCTCGCCGGGTCGGCCACCGTCAGGCGTACGTCGATCCGGCTTCCCAGTGGCAGGTCCCCGAGGCACTTGGCCCGCACGGCCGGATCGTCCAGCGCGATCGTCCCCCCGGCCGGGCGTTTTCCGGAGGGCTCGTCGCGGTCCAGCACGGCCGCCTCGAACACCTCCCCGACCCGGCCGTGCAGAAGAACCGCCTCGGCCAGGTCGATCGCGCCCCGGTCCGCCGCCGAGGCGATCCGGTCCGTGGCCGACATCGCCTTCGGCAGGCGCGGCAGGGCTTGGGCCGCCCAGCCGGGCACCGGCCGTCCGGCGTGCAGGGCCAGGCAGATCTCCGTCGCGTACCGGTCCGCCAGCCGCCGCAGCGGGGCTGTGACATGCGCATACGGGGCACCGACTCCGCCGTGCCCCACTTCCGCGGGCATCAGGCGGCCGGCTACTCCGCCGCCAGGCCCTCCGCTGCCGTGCTCCGCTCTCCCGGACGCCGCACTACCGGGATCGCCGCTGCCGGGTTCCTCGCTTTCGCTGCCGAAGGCGGTGTAGGCGGCGCCGCGCAGCAGGTCGGCGGCCTGGTCGAGGAAGGCGGCTCCGCGCGGGCTGGACGGATCGACCGTCGCGACCACCTCACCCACGGAAGCGCCGTCCGGCCAGCGCACTCCGAGCGACTCGACGGCGGTTCGCAGCGTCCGCACCGCGTCCGGTTTCGGTGACGGCATGGTGCGGAGCAGGCCGATTCCGCCGTCCAGCATCATCCGGGCCGCGGCCATGCCGGTGAGCAGGGAGATCTGCGCGTTGTGCTCCTCGACGGGCAGCGGCGCCCGCAGCACGAGCCGCCAGCCGTCACCGTCGCGTTCCACCTCCTGCGCGGGCAGCGGCAGATTCACCGCTCCGCGCGCGGCCGCCCGGCGGGCCAGCAGGGTCCCGATCTCCGGCAGCAGGGCAAGCGGCTCCGGCACGGTGCCCGCGTCGACCTGCCGCTGCACGGTCACGTAGTCCAGCTTGGCCCGGCTGCGCACCCGGGCCCGTTCCACGTCGACCGCGACGGTCTGCCCGTCACCGTCCAGGTCGATGGTCCAGACGACGGCCGCCCGCTCGCCGTCCGGCAGCAGGCTGACCACGTCCTCGCTGAGCACCGGCGGGTGCAGCGGAATGCGCCCGTCCGGCAGGTAGACCGTCTGCCCCCGGGCCCAGCTCTCCGCCTCCACCACCCCGCCCGACGGCACATAGGCGGCGACGTCGGCGATCGCATAGCGCACCCGGTAGCCGCCCCCGGCCCGCCGGCTCAGATGAACCGCCTGGTCCAGATCCCGCGAGGTAGCCGGATCAAGGGTCACGAACTCCACCCCGGTCCGGTCCGTCTCCGGCAACGGCGTGGCCCGTGCGGCCCGCTCAGCCTCGTCCAGCACCGCCGCCGGGAACTCTCCCGGCAACCCCAGCTCCCGCCGCAGCCCTGAGAAGTCGATCTGCGGAGCCACCACCAGTTTGATCGGCACGCGACATTCCTATCAGGCCGGCGATCCCGAACCCGGCTACGCCGCCACCGCGCGGCGAAGCCGGCCCCGGCTTACCACCACCCGATGCCGCCACTCACCCTCCACGGCGAACACGACGGTTCGGACATTGGCTGGTCTTGTTCGGCTGGTCGTGGGGCTGTCTCAGCACCGCTGAGACAGCCCCCAGCGCCAGCCGAGGGGCCCGCCGACCGAGCCGGCCCGGCGAACCGCTGGGTTGCGGCGGATTGCCCGGTATTGCCTGGGTCGGAGCGGTGGACGCCTACGGCGGCCAGCGCTTTGACTCCCGCGGCGCAAGGAAATCGGCCGAGTCGAAATCGGACGCGGGCCACGCCGGTCAGCATGGCCCGCGATCCGCTCACCTGCGGCGGGTGGCCGCCCGTGAGGCCGTAGCCGGCTCGATTCTGGCGGTGTTGCGCATGCTCCGGGCACCGGCAGGCACGCTGTTCGCCACCGAATCGGCGCCGGAGACGCGCGGCATCCGCGTGGCCTTGGCCGCGTTTCCAGTGGCCCGGCCCGCTCCGCTCGTCGCCGCCCTGTTGGTCGCCTTGCTGGCCGCCGACCTGCCTCCGGCAGTGTTTCCCGCCGTCTCGGTCACCTTCGCCGGAGCCGCTTTCGCCGCGTTTGTCTTCGCCGTGGCTGTCTTCGCCGTGGCTGTCTTCGCCGTGGCCTTCACCGCCGTGGACCTGGTTCCTGCCGTCGTGCTTGACGAGGTTCCGCCTGATGCCGCCTTCGTCGGTGTGGCCTTACCGCTGGTGGTCTTGGCGGTCCTGCCTGGTCCGATCGCGACAGCAGTCTTTTTCGCCGCTGACCTCACCGAAGCGGCCGCCCCGCTTGCCGTGGTCTTCGCCGCCTTGCCCACCGCCGTCTTGGCGGATGCCTCACCGTTGCGGGTCGTCCGGGTCGCCGCGGCTTTCGCGGTTGCCGCAACAGACTTGGCCGCGGCCGACACCTTGGCTGGCCTCGTCCTGGCTTCGGTCGTGGTCGCCTTACCGGCTGTCGACTGGCCACGCGTGGTCTTTGTGGCGTTGGTACCGGCCGCGGACGCCTTGGCAGCGGTGGACCCGCCCGTCGTGGCTTTACCCGCAGTCGTTCTGCCGGCAACGACCTTCGCCGCCTTCATCCCATTCGCCTTGGTAGCTGTGGCCTGGGTGCCGACAGCCTCAGTCCCAGGGGTCTTGGCCCTTGCGGTTCGAGCTCCACCAGCCTTCGTCCCGGTCACCTTCGTCGCCGCGGTCTTCGTCGCGGCCGTCTTCATCCCAGCGGCCCTCGTCGCGGCTGTCTTGGTCCCGGCTGCCTTCGTCGCGGCCGCCTTCGTCCCAGCGGCCCTCGTCCCAGCGGCCCTCGTCGCGGCCGCCTTCGTCCCAGCGGCCTTCGTCCCAGCGGCTTTGGTGCCGGAGGCCTTCGCCGCAGCGGTCTTGGTCGCAGCGGTCTTGGTCGCGGTAGTTCTCGTCCCGGCTGCTTTGGCCGTCTTCGTCGCAACCGTCTTTGCCGGTGCGGATTTCGCGGATGCCGACTTCGTCGCCACGGCCTTCGCCGCAGTGGCCTTCGCCGCAGTGGCCTTGGTCGCGGTAGTTCTCGTCCCGACTGCTTTGGCCGTCTTCGTCGCAACCGTCTTTGCCGGTGCGGATTTCGCGGATGCCGACTTCGTCGCCACGGCCTTCGCCGCAGTGGCCTTTCCAGCGGAGGCCTTGCCTGCGGCAGCCTTGGTCGCGGCTCCCTTGGCTGGTGTGGTCTTTACCGCGGCGGCCTTCTTACCAGCGGTCTTGGTCGCTTTCGTCGCGCTTGCCTTGGTAGCCGCCGTGCTCCGGCCCGAGGAGGCTTTCACCGTTCCTGTGCCCGCCTTGGCTGCGGCCTTCCTGGCCGATGCAGCCCCGACCGCCTTGGCACCGGTGGCGCCGGCAGTGCCCGCTGCCTTCGAGCCGACGGCTTCGGCGGCTTTGACGGGTGCCGTCTTGGCAGCCGCGCTCTTCTTCGGTGCCGTCGTCGCCTTGGCCCCGGAAGCCGTGGCACCGACGCCTTTCGGGCCCCCAGCCTTCGCCGCGCCCGCCCTGGAACCGCCCGACGTGGCCGAGCCAGCCCTGGTCGCGGCTACCTTCGTGGTCTCCGCTTTGGTTGCCGACCTGGTTCGTGCGGCCCCGGTACCCGAGGTCCTGGGCGCGGTAGCGCTGGCTCGCGCGGCCTCGGATGCGGTCGACCTAGCTGCAGCCGACTTCCCGGTCGCGGCCTTCTCGGGGGTCGCCTTCCCCGGGGCCTTGCCGGCAGGCGCCTTGGCGACAGAGGCCTTGGCAGCCGGTGCCTTAGCAGCCGCAGCCTTGCCAGCGGTGCCCTTCACCGCGGTGGACTTGCCCGGCGCAGCCTTGCCAGCGGTGCCCCTCAACGCGGTGGACTTGCCCGCCGCAGCCTTGCCAGCGGTGCCCCTCAACGCGGTCGATTGGCCCGCAGCGGCTCCGTCGGGCACCGATTCGGCCGTGGTCGTCTTGGTGCCGGCCGGCGTCCTCGCCATCGTGGAACGAGACGTGGATCTCCTGGTAGCTGTCCGCCTGGAGGTCTCAGCGCCACCCGGGGCAGCCCCGAAACCGCCGTCGTCCACCTCGCTCTCCGCGGCGCCGACGGCCGTCACTTCGGTCTCGTCACTCCAGACGCCCGCGTCCGTGCCCTCGGTGGAGGCGGTGCCGGCCCATTCTCCGGCGGTTGCCGCGGCCCGCTCGCCCGCGGTCGGGACGGCGACTTCCGGCTCCGCGAACTCCGGGGTGCTCTCGATCGTCGGTGCGTCGAAGTCGCCGGTTGGGGCCGACGGCTCGATGGCCGGGCTGTCCGTCACATCATCGAGATCGGCTTCCTCAGCCCTCGATGTGGCGGCGGTGCTTCGGTCATCGAAGTCGTCGTCGTCCGGCCCGTCCCGGCCCGCGGGGCCGAGTTCGCGGGCATCCTCGATCGAGACTTTGGCGAGCTGAGAGACCCAGCCAGACTGAACCGGGTCGGCGGGGCCGGTGAAACCACTACTCGTGGCGTTCCCGTTGTCGTCATCGGAGTCGGTGGCGGTCTGCTCGGCACCCGGTGTGGCGGTGCTGAGCGCCTCCAGATCGGGGCGGTCGGCGCCCCATTGGCCGGAGTCCCGTTCCGGCTGGGCGGGGCCGTGCTCGGGCGTGAACCATCCACCGACGAACGGCGGCTCCTCCACCTGCTGGCCGGCCCGGTCCTCGTCGTTCCGGTCGTCCGCCCCGGTGGACACAGTCACCCGATTCTTCGGCACGTTGGCGGCTGCCGCCGCGACCCGTCGCGGCGTACCGGTGGCCCGCGCGCGCGCGGCCCGTCCCCCGGCGCCGACGGCGGCCTCGATCGGAACGGTCACCGCAGCCCCGCGCTGCGCCACCACCGTCGAGGATCCGGCCCGCCGCGTCTGCTTCGGGGTGGCCTTCGCCACCGGGCCACGCGCGGTTTTCGCCGAGGCCCGGTCGCCGGGCGAGGCAACGTTCTCGGCGGCGGTCCTCGCCGCGGTAGCGTTCTTCGGCGCGGGTGCCTTCCTCGCACCGGCATTCTTCGCGGCGGATGCGTTGGCCCCGCCGACGCTCTTCGCCGCGGGGGCCTTCACCGCGCCGGCGCTCTTCGCCCCAGAAGCCTTCACCGCGGGGGCCTTCACCACGCCGGCGCTCTTCGCCGCGGGCTTCTCCGCCGCAGGGGCCTTCACCGCGGACGCATTCATCACACCGAGGCTCTTCGCCGCGGGCTTCTTCGCCGCAGGGGCCTTCACCGCGGACGCCTTCATCACACCGAGGCTCTTCGCCGCGGGCCTCTCCGCCGCAGGGGCCTTCACCGTAGAGGCCTTCACCGAGGCAGTGCTCGCGCTCTTCGCGGGCGCTACCTTCACCCCGCTGGTGCGCTTGGCCGCAGTCTTCGGCACGTCGGCGTTCTTGGACGCGAGCGGATTCGCTCCGCCCGGTTTCTTCGTGACGATCGCCTTCACCGTGCCGGCGCCGGCCGACTTCCTCGTCCCGGCTGTCTTGCCCGCTGCGGCAGCCGGCTTGGAACCGATCGCCTTACCGACCGATGCGACTTTGGTAACGGCGCCCGCACGAGCCGACCCGCCCTTACCGACGGAACCCGCACGAGCCGACCCGGCTTCACCGGCGGAACCCACGGCGCCTGCACGAGCCGACCCCGTTTTGGTGGCCGCCCGTGCGGGAACCACCCGAGCCGGCACCGTCTTGGTGGCCGCCACCGCACGCCCGGTTCCCTTGCTCGCGGTGGCCACCTTGGGCGTGGCCCGCTGCTTGGCGATCTTGGCGCTGGCCGCGTTCTTCGCCGGGCCGGCCTTGCTGGTGGTTCCGGCGCCGACGGCCCGCCCCGCCGGCTTGCCGCCTACCGGTTCGGAGGCGGCCCGTGGTGCCACCGTCCTCTTTGCCGCCGCGTTTCGCGCGGTGGCGCCGGTCCCCGCGGTGGTGGTCTTTCCGGCCGGTACGGCAGGCTGCTTCGCCGCCTTGGCCGTGCGGCCTGTTCCCGCCCTGGAGGCCTGGGCTGCCACCGTCGACGCGCCTTTCGCGCCCCGCGCTTTCACGGCCGGCGCGCTTCGGCCGGTCCGGGCCGCGGTCGCCGCCGGTTTCGTCTCGGGGGCCGTTCCCGGGTTGTCTGTTCTCTTCGTGCCACGGCCGGAGCCGGCGGTGGGCTGGGCGGCGCCGGCCTTTCGGGGCTTGACGATGGCGTCGCCCGTGCGGGTGGCGGCGGCCGGGGCCTGGCGACGGGTGGCGGGTTCCGCAGTGGATCGGGTGGTGGCGCCGGTGGCTGTGCGGTTGCCCGTACCGGAAGGGGTGTTTCTGGGTTTGGGCCTGCTCGGGGCCTTTTTGGCAGCGGGCATCGAGGTGTTCCTCCTTGCGGAATGACTGCGGGCACGTCGCGCCGGAGACGCGCGGTTCCGGCGCTGTGCGGCCGGTACGGCGCTGTACGTCAGCTGGCTTCCCCTGTCCAGCGGGCGTCCTCGGCATCCCACTCGGCATTGCGCTTCTCGACCGTCTCGAGTGCCCGCGTCGCGTCGTCAGCCGTGGCGTAGGGACCGAGCCGGTATTGAGCGGGGCACACGTTGTCGCCACTCTCCACACGGTGGTCGCGGAGGCACCAGAAGTAGCCCAATCCGCCCAGCCCACTGTCGTTCATTCCATCACTGTGCCGCTAAAACCGGCCAAGCGCTACCGATTCGGGCAAAAAGTCCCAGATTTCCATTGTGGAACGCGTTCCGCCCGGCGGTCGCGGCACGGCCGGAACGCGGCGGAGAGCTCGCGGGTGCGCCACGGGACGGTCCGCGATGCGGTTGCCGGACGTTCCACCGCGTACCGCCGGAGAAAGAAGACCGCCCCGGTCACGAGGGTGACCGGGGCGGCGGGGGTGAGAGATCAGCGGAGCTCGGCGGCGACCAGCTCGGCGATCTGGACGGCGTTGAGCGCGGCGCCCTTGCGCAGGTTGTCGTTGGAGATGAAGAACGACAGACCGTTCTCCGCGGTGGGGTCGACCCGGAAACGGCCCACGTAGGAGGGGTCGCGGCCGGCGGCCTGCAGCGGGGTGGGCACGTCGGAGAGCTCGACGCCGGGCGCTCCCGCCAGGATCTCCCGGGCGCGGGCGACGCTGAGCGGGTTGGCGAACCGCGCGTTGACCTGGATGGAGTGGCCGGTGAAGACCGGTACGCGCACGCAGGTGCCGGAGACCAGCAACTCCGGCAGGCCGAGGATCTTGCGGCTCTCGTTGCGGAGCTTCTGCTCCTCGTCGGTCTCGAAGCTGCCGTCGTCGACGAACGAGCCGGCCTGCGGGATCACGTTGAACGCGATCGGCTTCGGGAAGACCTTGGACTCGGGGAACTCGACGGCGGAACCGTCGTGGGTGAGCTCGGTGGCCCGGTCGGCGACCTTCTTGATCTGCTCGTCGAGCTCGGCCACCCCGGCGAGGCCGGCGCCGCCGACCGCCTGGTACGTGGTGGCGATGAAGGACACCAGCCCGGCCTCGTCGTGCAGCGGCCGCAGCACCGGCATGGCCGCCATGGTGGTGCAGTTCGGGTTGGCGATGATGCCCTTGGGCCGGGTGCGCGCGGCGTCCGGGTTGACCTCGGCGACGACGAGCGGCACGTCCGGATCCATCCGGTACGCCGACGAGTTGTCGACGACGACCGCGCCTGCCTCGGCGAACCGGGGAGCGTACTCCTTCGAGCCGCCCTTGCCGGCGGAGAAGAGCACGATGTCGAGGCCGGAGTAGTCGGCCGTGGCGGTGTCCTCGACGGTCACCTCGCCGCCGCCCCATGCGATGGTGCGGCCCGCGCTGCGCGCGGAGGCGAAGAGCCGGAGCTGGGTTACAGGGAACTGGCGCTCGGCCAGGATGCGGCGCATGACGCCGCCCACCTGTCCCGTCGCACCGACGATACCGATCCTCATGGACACCAAAATACGGCCTGATCTGCGAGGTAAGAAATCGGCTTATCCAAATAGTGAGAAGCGTGTCCCACATTTCTAGATTGCGGGCCTAGCGTGAGGCTCATGGCGACCTACACCCATGGACATCACGAGTCGGTCTTGCGCTCGCACCGCTGGCGCACCGCAGAGAATTCGGCGGCGTACCTCCTGCCGCATCTTTCCTCCGGAATCTCCCTGCTGGACGTCGGATGCGGTCCGGGCACGATCACGGCCGAGCTGGCGGGGCTGGTGGCGCCGGGCCGGGTGACCGCGCTGGAGCAGACCGCGGAGGCACTCGACCTGGCCCGCGCCGAGGTCGGGCGGCGCGGCCTGGCGAACGTCGGCTTCGCGGTCGGTGACGTGCACGCGCTGGACTTCCCGGACGACAGCTTCGACGTGGTGCACGCCCACCAGGTGCTCCAGCACGTGACCGATCCGGTGCGGGCGCTGCGCGAGATGCGGCGGGTGACGAGGCCGGGCGGCGTGGTCGCGGCCCGGGACAGCGACTACGCGGCCTTCACCTGGTTCCCGCTGGTGCCCGCGCTGGACGAGTGGCTGGACCTCTATCAGCGGGTGGCGCGGGGCAACGGCGGCGAGCCGGACGCCGGCCGTCGTCTGCTGTCGTGGGCCCGCGCGGCCGGGTTCGCCGACGTCACGGCGACGGCGAGCGTGTGGTGCTTCGCCGACGACACCGACCGGCAGTGGTGGGGCGGCATGTGGGCGGAGCGGGTGCTGAACTCGGAGATGGCCGCGACGGCGCTGCGCACCGGCGCGGCCACTCAGGCCGACCTGGAGCGGATCTCCGCCGGCTGGCGGCGGTGGGCCGACGATCAGGACGGGTGGCTGATCATCCCGCACGGCGAGATCCTCTGCCGGGTCTAGGTCCTGGGGCGGTACGCCCAGTGCCACGACTCGCGGGGCACGTTCTCGACGAAGCCGTACCGGCCGGCGTTCCTCCGCATCCAGGAGAGTGCCTTGGCGTTGAGGTCCAGGTCGGTGGCCATGCCCCAGCCGTGTTCACTGGTGCCTGGCTTGGCCGCCAGACCGCCCTGTGAGTAGAGGCCCTTGCGCCGGGCCAGGTCGACCTGTTCGGCGTAGGGACGGTACGAGTCGGTGATGCCGATGGTGACACCGTCCCGCCGGGCGTCCTCGACCATCCGGTTCAGCGACTCGGCCGCCGGGGCCCACAGCCGGTGCCCGGTGTTGCCGACCCGGCCCAGGGCGGTCTCCGGGATCCTGCCGTTCCCGTACGCGGCGAGATCCTCGGGAACGCCCTTGCTGTTGAGTTTGTAGGTTCTGTCCGTCGGCGCGCTGGACGCGATCGCCCCCTGGAGGTGGCTGGCGAAGGTGCCCTGGGCGGGCGTGGCCACCCGGGACCTCGCCGACGTGGTCGCGGCCTGCTGCGTCTGCAACGCGATGATCCGGCTCTGGATCTCCGCGATGCGCGAGTTCACTCCCTCGATTCCCACCTTCTCCGGTTCGGCGGGTCTTCGGGAAACTGAGGGAAAACCTCAGGACGCCGGGGCCAGATCGATCGTGTGCTGGGTGTGCGTCACCTTCGCCTGCAGGTAGCGGACGTTCGCCGGGGAGGCGTGCACCCCGGTGGGCTGGACCACCCGCACCTCGACGCCGAGATCCCGCAGCTGGCGGGACTTGTCCGGGTTGTTGGTGAGCAGGTCGACGGCGGGCACGCCGAGCGCCTGGAGCATCTGGGCGGCGGGGGTGTAGTCCCGTTCGTCGTCGCCGTGGCCGAGAGCGCGGTTCGCCTCGTACGTGTCCATGCCGAGATCCTGGAGCGCGTACGCGTCGAGTTTCGCGTACAGCCCGATGCCGCGGCCCTCCTGGCGCAGGTAGAGCAGGTAGCCGCCGGTCTCGGCGATCCGCTCGACGGCCTCCCGCAACTGCGGCCCGCAGTCGCAGCGCTGTGAGCCGAACACGTCCCCGGTCATGCACTCGGAGTGCATGCGGACCAGCGGCACCTCGGCCCGCGTGACATCGCCGAGGGCGAGCGCGAGGTGCTCCTTGCCGTCGGCGAGACCGGTGAACGTGATCACCTCGGCGGAGGTGCGGTACCCATCGGGGAACTCGAGCGGAACGGTGACGCGAGTACGAACCGGCATGCCCTCTCCCAGCACTTGACACTTCAAGTACGGATCGACCGTACGCGCCGGTTCATGAGGTGGCCATGGTTGCCGATGGGTCGCCGATCACAGGCCCGGATCGACCGCCGATGTCCGATTATGACGGTTGGAGAGAATCCGGGCGATGAGCACGAGCCGTGGTCAGGTCGGCCGGGTCCGTGTTGGCCCCGCAGAGCAGCACCACCACGCGCTCCCCCGGTTCCGGCTGGTAAGTCTTCGAGAGCAGGGCGGCGTACGCGGCGGCGGTGCCGTGCTCGACCACGATCCGGTAGTCGTCCCACAGCCGCCGCCGGGCGTCGACGATGGCGTCGTCCTCGACGAGCACGGAGGGCACGTCGCGCGCCAACTCGAACGCGATGTCGCCGATCCGCCGCGCGCCGAGCGCGTCGGCCGCCACACCGGAGACCGGCACGTCGACCGGATGCCCGGCCCGCTGGGCGGCGTGAAAAGCGCTCGAGGTCACCGGCTCGACCGCGACGATCCGGGCGTCACCGCGCAGCGAAGCGACCATCCCGCCGAGCAGGCCGCCCCCGCCCACCGCCACCAGAACGGTGTCGAACCCGCCCGGCACCTGCGACAACAGCTCCAGACCGATGGTCCCGTTGCCCGCCACCATCGCGGAATCGTCATAGGCGTGACAGAACAGGGCGCCGGTCTGCGCCGCCCGGACGGTCGCCGCGGCGTACGCCTCCGCGTACTCCCCGCCCTCCAGGACCACCCGCGCGCCCAGCTCGCCGAGCTTCGCCACCTTGACCGCCGGGGCGGTGACCGGCAGGAACACCTCGGCGGCGGCACCGAGCTCGCGAGCCGCGTAGGCGGCGGCGAGCCCGGCGTTGCCACCGGAAGCGGCCACGATCCCGGCCGCCGGCGGATCGACGATCCGGTTCAACATGCCCCGGGTCTTGAACGACCCGGCGTGCTGCAGATGCTCCAGCTTGAACCACAGCCCCGGCCCGGCCGCCAGCACCGGGGTACGCCGGATCCGGCCGTCGATGCGCTCGTCGGCGGAACGCACGTCAGAAACGTCAATCATGACCTGAGCCTAGGGACTCCATCCCCCTCGGCGCGAACGAGCTAGGCGACGCTCCAGGTCACCCGGCTGGACGGAACCGGTAAACGCTCGCCCACCAGCCTCGCCAGGTCCAGCAACCGGCTGGAGAAGCCCCACTCGTTGTCGAACCAGCCGCGCACCGTCACCCCACCGTCGGCGGTCGTCTGCGTGCCGGAGGGGTCGAACAGGCAGGAGGCCGGATTGTTCTTCACGTCGATCGACACGGTCGGGTCCGGGTCGTACGCCAGGATGCCGCGCAGCGGCCCGGCGGCCGCCTCGGCCATCGCCCGGTTGACCTCGTCGGCGGTCACCGGCCGCCCGGTCTGCCCGGACAGTTCGGCCAGCGACCCGATCGGGGTGGGCACGCAGTAGTAGCTGTACCGCATCTCGCCGATCTCCGGCAGCGCCACCCGGACCAGGTCACCGACCACGTAGTTGTGCGGGATGATGCTCTCCCCGGTGGACCGGCCCAGACGCGGATCCTCCCGGGAGTTGCCGACCAGCGAGTCCTGCACCCGCTGCCAGCCCTGCGCGGCCAGCATCACCGACGTGTTCACCGACCGCAGCCCGAACCGGTCCAGCAGCACCTTCGCCATCACGGTCAGCGCGTTCACCCCGCACGAGGCCGGGGAGACGACGTCGTGCATCGCCGGGTTGTAGCTCTGGTCGTTGGCGCCGACGACCAGGAACGCGTCCGGGTCGTCGGCGGAGGCGCTGATCACCACCTTGCGGGCGCCACCGTGGGTGATGTGGGACCGGGCCGCCGCCCCGGCGCGGAACCGTCCGGTGGCCTCGATGACCACGTCGACGCCCTCGTCCGCCCAGGGGATCCGCTCCGGACGCTCGTGGTGGAATGTCCGGATGGTGTGGTCGTTCACCACGAGGTAGTCCCCACTGGCGGTCACCGTCCCCGGGAAGGCGCCGCGGACACTGTCCCGGCGCAGCCCGTAGGCCAGCTTGTCGGTCGACGCGATGTCGTTGACCGCGGCGATCTGCACGCCCGGATTCGAGGCGGATGCCACGATCCGGGTGACACTTCGGCCGATCCGCCCGAGCCCATTGATCCCGATCGCGACAGTCATCGAGCGCTCCTCGATTTCGGATGCTTTGACAGCATTTCCCCCGTGACCAGGCTCACCCGGTTAACACCAGGGTCCACCCGCAGTCACGACTTCGACACTATGAGTTGTGCAAGTTGCACGTCAACGGACGACATTCTCACACCACCTCAACGACGGACATCGAACCCCCGCAAGCACGATGGACCCCGATCCGGCATCCTTGAAGACGTGCCCGTGCTCGTTTCCCACGCCCCCGCCGACGAACCCTGGGCACAGTGGATCGCCCTCGAACTCCGCGCCGCCGGACACGACGCACACCTCGACCCGGCCGACAACGGCTTCACCCACCGGCTCGCCGCCGGCCTCGGCGGCACCGGCCCGGTGCTCCTGTTGATCTCCGCCGAACACCGGGCCACCGCCGGCGACTGGGCCACCCTGCTGGGCGCCCCGGCGACCGTCGGCCGACTGATCGTTCTGCGACTCGACGCCGTCGAGCTGCCCCGCGCACTACGCGCCCTCCCCTGCCGCAGCCTGCACGGCCTCGATGAGGAAGACGCCCTCGAAGTGCTCCTCACCCTGGTCGGTGGCGTCCGCCGTCATCAGTTCCCGCGCGCCTCCGGCTGGTGACTTTCGGTCACCGCCCATCGTCGGCCGCAAACCCCTATCCGGTACGGGCGAAGCGCTCCGACTCCGGTGACCGCGCCGCCGACATCGAATCCGGGGTGAAGCGCTCCGACTCCGGTGACCGCGCCGCCGGAGCGATGACCGACGGTCAGCCGGTGACCGCGCGATAGAGAAGAAAGAGGCCGACAGTCGTACCGAAAGTGACGATGACGTACTTCAGCACCCGCTGCGGCAGCCGCCGGGCGAGCCGCGCGCCCGCATAGCCGCCGACGATCGCGGCCGGCGCCAGAATCGCCACGGCACCCCAGTCCACGTCGGCGAACGCCGCGAACACCACCAGTGTCACGAACCCGACCGTCGCCGACAGCATGTTCTTCAGCGCGTTGATCCGCTTCAGCGACTCGTCGAGGATCAGCGCCAGCGCCGCCACATACATCACCCCGAGCGCGGCACCGAAATACCCACCGTAGACGGCCCCCACGAACACCACCGTCTGTAGCGTGACGCCGGCCCGCCGCGGTGACATCGCCCGCGGATGCCCCACCAGCCCGCGCAGTCGCTCCTGGAACGCCAGCGTCGCCGCCGCTCCCAGCACCAGGAACGGCACCACGATCTCGAACGCCCGCGCCGGGGTGAGCAGCAGCAGCGCACACCCGGCGGCCGATCCGAGCACGGCGGCCGGCACGGTGGCGCGGACCCGCCGCCCCTGCCCCGCCAGGTCGGCCCGGCTGCCCACCACGCTCGACACGTAACCCGGGAAGACGGACACCGAGTTGGTCACGTTCGCGTCCACCGACGGCAGCCCCGTGGCGATCAGCGTGGGAAAGGTGATCAGCGACCCACCGCCGGCGATCGCGTTGACCGCCCCGGCCGCGACGCCGGCCGCGGCCAGCAGCAGGATGTGCGTGAAGTCCATGGTGCGAGTGAATCTACGGCCTTCCGCCCGCCCCGGCCCGGTGATCCTGCTCCCGGCCGCGAGGCCCGTTGACCTTCCTGCCCGCCCGGCCCCAGCGCGAATCGTCTCGCCGACGCCCGTTCCGGTGTGGCACAGTGGCCGTCATGACCTACCCCCGAAAGGCCCATGGCGCGTAGATCGCCCGGCGCGCTCCGCGCCGCCCGCGCCACACAACCCGATCCGCACCACCGCCCGATCGACGGCGTGTCCCGCCGTACCGACGAGGCGATCGCCCGCCTTCCGCTCGCCGTCGCGGATGCTCTGAGCCGCTATCGTGCCGCGGTGCGGGCCCCCGGCCGCTGGCTGCGTCTCAGCCCGGACGACAGCACCTGCCCGCAGTGCAGCGTGATCGACCAGCGGGACACCATCGAAGAGGCGATGCGCATGCTGCCCCCACCGGCCCGCCGCGAGTTGAGCCGCGTCGTCGCCCCGCTGGACGCGGAGTTCCGCCGCCGGACCCTGCCCGACCCGGCCCGGGCCACCCTGACCGACTGGCATGCCGCCGCCTGGTGGCGCCGCCGCGTCCACGACTACTACTGACCCACCGCGGCGAGTCCGCCGCCACCCGGCACGTAGGATGACGGCGCGACGGACGAGTCGGCTGGGCGGCCGCGTCGGTGCCCGCAGGGGCGCCGCCGAGGAACGTCCGGACTCCGCAGAGCAGGGTGGTTGTTAACGGCAACCCGGGGTGACCCGCGGGAAAGTGCCACAGAAAACAGACCGCCTTCCCTTCGGGGAGGGTAAGGGTGAAACGGTGAGGTAAGAGCTCACCAGCACCCCGGGTGACCGGGGTGGCTCGGTAAACCCCACCCGGAGCAAGGCCAAGCAAGGCCCGAGCCGCAAGGCGACGGCCGGCGCAGGCGTTCGAGGGCTGCTCGCCCGAGCCTGCGGGTAGGCTGCTCGAGCCTGCCGGCGACGGCAGGCCTAGATGGATGGCCGCCACCGGCGACCACGGTCACCGGCCACAGAATCCGGCGTACAGGCCGACTCGTCCGCCGCCCTCAAGGTCAAGGCCGTGAGCAGGACGAAGCCCCGGCCCACCTCGTCACCGAGGCGGCCCGGGGCTTCTCTGTACGACCTCGCGGCCTACCACAGGTCGATGGAAGGGCCGGTGGGCTGGTCCGGGGCGAGCTGCCCGGATCCTCGGCTCATCGTGCGGGCGTCCGCGTGCAACGCGCTGATCGCCGTTTGGGCTTCCTTGGCGGACTCGGCCTGCATCTGCACGGCACTGATCACCGTGTCCTGGGCCTGGCTGGCTTGGACGAGCACGGCGTCGATCTGCCCCAGCGCCGTGGTGGCGTCGGTCGCGCCCGTGTCGATCTGCTCGACCACCAGCGCGATCCGCTGGGCGGACGCCGACACCTTCCCGGACAGTTGCTTGACCTCCTCGGCGACCACGCCGAAGCCGCGGCCGGCTTCCCCGGCGCGTTCGGCCTCGATGTTGGCGTTCAACGCCAGCAGCCGGGTCTGGCGGGCCACATCGTCGATCTCCCGGGCCAGTTCGGCGATGTCGGCCGAGGTGATCGTCAGCGAGCCGATGCTGTCGCTGGTCTGTGCGGCGTGCTGTTGCGCGGCGCTCCAGGTCCTGCGGGACTGTGCCACCGAGTATTCGATGGCGACGGTGGTCTGCATGAACTCGGTCATGACCTGCTGTGCCCGGCTGGTGTTGTTCACGACCGACCGGCTCGCCCGGTTCAACGCCTCGATCGTCGAGCTCAGCTGCTCGGACAGCCCGGCCAGTTCGGTGGCGTGCATCGCCGCCTCCTCGGCTGCGGCGTCGTTGGCCTCGGCCAGCTTGCCCTGGAGCCGCAGCTCGATGGCGACCAGCTCGTGGCGCTGCTCGGCGGCGGCCAGTTCCCGGCCGGCCGCAGCTTCCAGGATGGACCAGAAAGCCACCAGGACGGCTACCTCCGCACCGATGTAGGCGGCGTGCAGCAGCGCCCACGGCAGCGGGTTCGCCGCCGCGACCGGGTCGGAGAAGACACTGTTCGGATCCAGGACGCTCATCGTGAAATGGTGTAGGCCGACGAAACCGATCGCCAGCAGCAGCGGTGCCCACGCCTGATACAGCGAGATCACCACGACCACCACCAGGAAGTGCAGGTGCAGATCGGTGCGCCCACCGGACAGGTGCAGTGTCACCGCACACCCCAGCAGCAGGCCCGTGCTGATCAGCAGCGCACGAACCTTCGGCGCGCGGACCAGCCCCTCGGCCAGCAGGCAGAACCCGGACAGCGCGTAGGCCCCCCAGACCAGGCCGTCTTCGCTGTGCTGGTGCGACGGCGACGGCGACGGCGACGGCAGCCACCGCTGCCAGAGCAAGTACAACAGGATGAGAACCGTCTGGGCGGCCAGCACCAGCCGCAACACCCGGTGCCGCGAGGCGAAAACCGCCCGCGGCAGCACAGCGCTGCGCGGCAGTCTCGACAGCAGCGTCACGAAAGTCGCCCACCGGTCACGGCCCCGGACAACCGGCGCTCCAGCTCCGAACCGCCCGGCGAACGGGCCACAACGTTCTCGGCGCTACGCGCGCCCGGCAGCAAAGTGGTCACGGACCCTTCATCGGCCGAACCATTTCCCGGCTGACGCTTTCCCGCCGCCGGGTCCCGACCTGGCCTGCTCACCCGGATCCATCCGCGGCTGCGACCCGCTCGTCCCTCAGGGGGCGCGATGGGCGCCGATCTCCTTGGCGTAGGCGGCCCGGCCCTGGGTGAGCAACTGGTCGAGTTCAGCCTGTTCGAGGACCATCGTCTTCTCCTGCCGGGCCCGCGCCCGTTCGGCGGCGCGGGCCGCCCGGGCGCGGGCGGTCTCCTCGGCGGCGCGGG
This sequence comes from Actinoplanes sp. NPDC049802, assembly GCF_040656595.1. Taxonomy (NCBI): domain Bacteria; kingdom Bacillati; phylum Actinomycetota; class Actinomycetes; order Micromonosporales; family Micromonosporaceae; genus Actinoplanes; species Actinoplanes sp. NPDC049802. Next base: position 42,080 of record NZ_JBFAMR010000029.1, on the reverse strand, counting down.
CCGCGGCGGCGGCGGCCTCCTGTTTGGCGCGGCGGGTGGCGGCGGCTTTCGCGGCGCGGGCCTTGGCCACCTCGGGGTCGAGTTTGCGGTTGGGGTGGACCTCGGTGATGACCGAGACCTCACAGGCCTCGATGGCGGCGAAGTCGGGGCGGATCTTGGCGGCGACCCATTCGACGCCGGCGACCAGGCCGACGACGAGGGCGAAGATGACGCGCAGTCCGAGCGGGCCGGGTGCGGCGAAGTTGACGGCCGCCGAGATGCTCACGACCACGACGAGGATCTTCATGGCGGCGCGTTTGGCGTCGGTGGCCATGCCGGTGGTCTGGGTGATCGTCAGCATGGAGAGCATGGCCAGGTCGAAGACGGCCGGCACGATCCAGGCGAACATGCCGGCGCCGAGGGTGGCCAGATAGTGGGCCTGGTGCAGGTAGCTGGCGGCGAGCGCTCCGGCGAGGATCAGGTTGTTGGCGCGTTTGATGGTCCGGATGGCCCTGAGCATGCCGGGCACCGCGCCCTTGGCGTACTCGGTGGCGAACTGCTGCGTCAGGGTCTCGCTGGGCAACGCTGAACTCCTCCGGGGGTCACGGCGGCTGCCGCGCCGCCGGCTTCGGCGCACGGCCGAGAGCAGGACCAGGACCAGGCCGGGGTACGACGTGAGCGCGCTCGAAGCCGCCAAGAACCGAGCAGGGGTACGGCATGGGAAGCGCCGCTGAATCCGACGCTACCGGAGAAGTCCCGCGACACGGCTCAATACGGAAATTCCTCTCGCGTCCGCGGCTCCGCGACGATGTGACCTTGATGCGCGAGAATGGCCGCCGTGCCGGCGGAACGGGGGTCCTGGTGAGCGCTCTGACGCGGACCGTGACCGCGCTCGCCCGGATCCGCTGGGCCTGGTCGGCGGACGAACTGGAGAAGCTGGTCACGGCAGTCGGCTGGGTCTGGCGTCCCCCGTCGGAGGGGACCGTGAGCTGCCGTTTCGACGCGGACCCGGGCAGCGCTGGAGCGTTCTTCCTCGGCTCGGAGGTGACCGCTCTGTTCCTGAGCCTGACGGTACGGGCGGAAGCGGCCGGGCCGGAGGCGGTGCTGGCCCGGCGCGACGGGTTCCGGGCGGCCGTCGATCAGGTGGCGGAGTCGCTCGGGCCGCCGTCGGTGTTGTCCCCCGGTCCGGATCCGAGCGCCGGCTGGCGGGTGTCCGCGGGAGTGCTGGAGATCGTGGACCGGCCGGGGGTACTGGATCTGTGGTTGCGGCCGGAGCCGCGCCGTGTGCCGCCTTCCCCGATCGTCCCGGCCACGGTGGGCGCGGCCCTGGCGCCGGGACTGGCCGCCGCGGCGGCGTCGCTGCCGGCCGGGACGGTGGTGTTCCTGGTGGACGCGGCCGGACGGGTGCGGACGGAGTTGCGGCAGGCGGAGGGCGGCCTCACCGTGGCGGTGGACGGCGACGAGGTGGTTCTGCCCTGGCCGGCCGCCGGTTCGGCGTACCGGGAACTGGCCTCCGGCCTCGCCGCCCGCTTGGGTGACGAGGCCGGTGAGCTCAGCTACCGATCGGACCGTGAGGTCCCGCACCTGCCGTTACGTCGCGCCCACCCCAGCGTGTGACTTTCCGGCGCGCTGCAAACCCCAACCCCACACACCACCAGCGTGTGACTTTCCGGCGCGCTGCAGACCCCAACCCCACACACCACCAGCGTGTGACTTTCCGGCGCGCTGCAAACCCCAACCCCACACACCACCAGCGTGTGGATTTCGGGCGCGGTGCGCACCCCGAATCCACACGCGCCGGTGGCGTCAGGTTGACGAGATGTTGTCGATGGGGGTGGCGCGTTCGCGTTCGATGCGGGGGTCGCCCTCGTCGGCGAGGTAGTCGTCGGCGGTGGTGCCGTCGACACCCTCGGCCACCTTGGCGGCCCGCAGTGCGAGGGTGACCAGCACCGCGACAAGCGCGTTGACCAGCACCGCCACGAAGCCGACGTAGATCGTCTTGGTGCTGTCGAACCCGAATTCGGACAGCGGGAACGCCGATCCACCGAAGTGCTTGCGGCCGGTGGCGGCGTTGGGGATCTGCCAGAGCATCCAGAATCCGAGGCTCATGCCGGCCGCCCAGCCGGCGACGAGCGCGCCCCGGTGCAGCCATCGGGTGTAGAGGCCGAGGACCACGGCGGGCGCGGTCTGCAGGATGATCACGCCGCCGATCAGCTGGAGATCGATGGAGAACTGCGGGTCGAGGAAGACGATGCAGGCCACCGCCCCGATCTTCACGACCAGCGAGGTGATCTTGGCGACGGTCGCTTCCTGGGAGTGGGTGGCGTCCTTGCGCAGGTACTCCTTGTAGATGTTGCGGGTGAACAGGTTGGCCGCGGCGATCGACATGATGGCGGCCGGGACGAGCGCCCCGATGCCGATGGCGGCGAAGGCGATGCCGGTGAACCAGGCGGGGAACTGCTGGTCGAAGAGGACCGGCACGACGGTGTTGCTGTCCACGCTGCCGGGTTTGGCGCCGGGCAGCGGTTTCACCCCGGCCGCGATGGCCATGTAGCCGAGCAGCGCGATCAGCCCGAGCAGCAGGCTGTAGGCGGGCAGCGCCGACATGTTGCGTTTGATGACGTCCCGGTTCCTGCTGGCCAGCACGCCGGTGATGCTGTGCGGGTAGAGGAACAGCGCGAGCGCCGACCCGAGCGCCAGGGTGAAGTACTGCACCTGGTTGTTGGCGTTGAGGGTGATGCCGTCGTTGGGCGCCGGTGACGCCTGGAACTTCGCGTCGGCGGCGTCGAAGATGGCGTTCCAGCCGCCCAGTTTGTAGGGCAGCCACAGCACCGCCACCAGGATCACGATGTAGATCAGCGTGTCCTTGACGAAGGCGATCAGCGCGGGCGCCCGCAGCCCGGACTGGTAGGTGTAGGCGGCCAGGATCGCGAACGCCACGATGATCGGCAGGTGCCGGGCGATCGTGCTCTCCCCGGTGACGCCCATCGTCTTGAGCACCGCTTCGATGCCGATCAACTGGAGGGCGATGTACGGCATGGTCGCCACGATCCCGGTGACGGCGACGACCAGAGCGAGGGTCGGCGAGTCGAAGCGGGTGCGCACGAAGTCGGCCGGGGTGACGAAGCCGTGCCGGTGCGACACCGACCAGAGCCGGATCAGGATGAGGAAGAACAGCGGGTAGATGATCACGGTGTAGGGCACCGCGAAGAACCCGGCCGCTCCGGCGCCGAAGATCAGCGCGGGCACCGCGACGAAGGTGTACGCCGTGTAGAGGTCACCACCGATCAGGAACCAGGTGATCCAGCCGCCGAAGCTGCGGCCGCCCAGCCCCCACTCGTCGAGGTGGGCCATGTCCTGTGGGGCCCGCCATCGGGACGCCACGAAGCCCATCCCGCTGACCAGCAGGAACAGGGCGGTGAAGATGACGATCTCAGTGATGTGCCCGCTCATGCCGGCCCTCCGCTGCGCTCCGGGCCGTCATGAGTTTCAGCACTGAACTCGATGATTCGCTCACTTCGTTCGCTCATGCCGGCCCTCCGCTGCGCTCCGGGCCGTCATGAGTTTCAGCACTGAGCCTGATGATTCGCTCACTTCGTTCGCTCATGACCGCCGCCTCTTGGTCATCTGGTAGACGACGGTCGTGGTGCCGACGCCGAGCAGGATGAAGGCGAGCTGCAGCCAGTAGAAGAGCGGGAATCCGGCGATCCGCGGCTCGTCGTGGTTGTAGAGGAAGGTCAGCAGCGGTACCACGATCGGCACCAGGAGCAGCCAGTTCCAGGGACTTCTATCGGTTCGGGGACGTTCCGGCTCAGCCATGGGTCTCCTCAGTCACTTCCGTCGCATGTGCGTTACGTCACGCTAACGAGACATCGGAGAATCGGGCGATCCCCTATGCGCCGAACGGGCGAGGCGGTGCGCCGAAAGGGCACACCGCCTCGCGACGTTTCAGCGCAGGCCGGCGGAGATGGCCTTGGTGAGCGAGGCGTTCTCGTCGTCGCCGTCGAGGGACCACATCATCGCGCCACCCAGGCCCCTGGCCCGGATGTAGAGCGTCTTCTGCAGCATCACGGCCGGGTCGTCGTACGTCCAGAAGGTGTTGCCGTCGAAGAGCCAGGCGTGACCGTTGCGCAGGTCCCGGTGCACGGTGAAGCCTTGCGCGGGCAGCTTCTTGAGCGTCTTCCAGTCCTCGGTGCCGTTGGCGAAGACGCCCGGCGCCGGGCCGGCGGCCGGCTGGAAGAGGCCGTTGCCGGTGCCGGTGACCCCGGTCCAGCCCTGCGAGTAGTAGGGCACGCCGAGCACCAGCTTGCGCTTCGGGGCACCGCCGGCGATCCACGCGTTGATCGTGTTCTCCACCGAGAAGTCCGGGTCGTCCGGCGCCCCGGCGGGCACACGCAGCGCCGACTGCTGGTTGGTGACCGGCTCCCAGGTGCCGTGGAAGTCGTAGCCCTGCACGGTGGCGAAGTCCAGGTACCGGAAGATCTTGCTGACTTCGAAGCCGGCCGTGATCTTCGCGGGCGCCGCCGGGACGAACGCGGTGAGCAGGTACTTCTTCCGGTCGGCCCGGGCGAGCCGGTCGAGCTGGGCCCGGAACTCCGCAGCGAGCAGCGTGAAGTTCTGCTTGTCCTCGGGCCGGATGACGTTGCCGACCTCACCGGACGAGCCGGGCCACTCCCAGTCCAGGTCGATGCCGTCGAAGACACCGGCGGCCACACCCTCGGGCAGCCCGGTCAGGTTGCCTTTGATCCACAGGTCGAGGCAGGAGCTGACCAGCTTCTTGCGGGAGGCGTCGGTGAGGGCCGCGTCCGAGAAGTACTTGGACCCGGACCAGCCGCCGAGCGAGATGAGCGCCTTGAGCTTCGGGTTCCTCGCCTTGAGCTCGGCGATCTGGTTGAGGTTGCCGGCGTAGGGCTGGCCGGCCACGTCGGCGACGCCGTCCACGCTGTTCTCCGCGGAGAACGGCGTCTGCCAGTCGGCCCACGGGTCGGCGGAGGCGCACACGCCGTCCGCGGTGACCGGGCCGAAAGCGTAGTTGAGGTGGGTCAGCCGGGCGGCCGCACCGGAATTCTGCACGTCGGCGAGCTGGAAGTTTCGGCCGTAGATACCCCATTGCGTGAAGTACGCGACCTTGGCATATGAATCGTCGGAATGTGCCTGTGCGGGAGCGGGTGCGCCGGCCACGACGGTCGAGGCGACAGCCACCCCGGCGAGGAGGCGGCGGGTGAAACCACGCATGAGCCCTCCAGGGGCGAAACGTTGAAGAAAGTTTCCTAATTGAGGAAGCTAAACGTCCCGCCCTGCGAGGGTCAATATCTACTCAGCGAAGATGCGCCGTCTCGTTCACCGAACGCACCGCGATGTTCCCGTCCGGCCACACATCCATCGTCGACACACCGGCCGCGTCCAGGAACAACCGGTGCAGGAAGGCATCGCCCGCCGCCAGCGCGTCCCGCAGGATCAACTTGATCGGCGACACATGCGAGACGACGACCACAACCTTTCCCGGGTACGCGCTGAGCACCGCCGCCATCGCACCCCGCACCCGTTTCGCGACCGCCTGGAACGACTCCCCGCCCGGCGGCGCCACACTGGTCGACGCCAGCCAGGCGGCCATCTCGTCCGGCCACCGTTCCTGCACCTCCGCGAAGGTCTTCGCCTCCCACAGGCCGAAGTCGCACTCGATCAGATCGTCCACCACGGTCACCGGCACGCCACCGGCCTCGGCCGCGATCAGCTCGGCGGTACGCGTACACCGGGAAAGGGGTGAGGAAAGCACCGCCGCGACGTCGCGGGAAATGCCCGCCACCCGCCCGGCCGCGGCCATCGCCTGCGCCTCGCCCTCGTCGGTGAGCGGCACGTCACCGCGCCCCGAATAACGGCCCTGCGCGGTCAGCGGAGTCGCGCCGTGCCGGACCAGGATGATCCGGGTCGCGTTCTCCAGAGTGGCCGGCGGCGCCCACGACTTCGGCGCCTCCGCCTTCGTGGGAGCGGCCTTCGCCGGGGCCGCACCGGACGCCTCGTCCATCGCCCGGTTGGCCAGCTCGTCGGCCGCCTTGTTGCGTTCCCGCGGAATCCACTCGTAGGTCACCCCGGCGAACCTGCCGACCAGCGCGGCGGCCTCCGCGGCGAGCGGGCGCAGACCCGCGTTCTTGATCTGCCAGCGGCCGGACATCTGCTCGATGACCAGCTTGGAGTCCATCCTGACGGCGACCCGCTCGGCGCCCAGCTCGGCGGCCGCCGCGAGACCCGCGATCAAGCCCGAGTACTCCGCCACGTTGTTGGTGGCGACACCGAGCGAGGCATAACGCTCGGCCAGGAGCTCACCGGAGACGGCGTCCCGGACCACCGCGCCGTAACCGGCCGGGCCCGGATTGCCGCGCGACCCGCCGTCCGCCTCGATGATCACCCGCAGACCGGTCACAGGCCGGACTCCGAGGTACGCACCATGATCCGGCGGCACTCCTCACAGCGGACCACGTCATCCTTCGGCGCCGACTTCACCCGGTTCAGGTCGGCGCCGTACAGCTCGATCCGGCAGGCGCCACACCGCCCGGCATACACCAGGGCAGCGCCCATCCCGGTCTCGGTACGGATCTTGTCGTACAGGGTGACCAGGTCGGACGGCAGGTCGGCGGCGAGCGGAACCCGGGACTGGTTCTTGAACTCCAGCTCCTTGGCGATCTCCGCGTTCGCCTCGTCGCGACGGCGCTCGGCGTCGGCACGCCGGCCGACCGCGGCCGACAGCCGGCCCTGCACCTCGGTCAGCGCCGCCTCCGCGGTCTCCCGCTGCTCCATCAGCTCCAGCTCGGCGTCCTCCAGCTCGGACTGCCGCCGGTTCAGCGTGGTCAGCTCGTGCTGAAGACCCTCGACCTCGCGCAGCGAACCGCCCGCGTCCAGCCGCTTCCGGTCCTTGTCCTTACGCTGCCGGACCTGGTCGATGTCCCTCTCCAGCCGGGCGATGTCCCGGTCCAGGTCGTCGACAACCACCTGGGCACGAACCCGCTCGTCCTCCAGCGCGGAGATCTCGCGCGCCACCGCGTCGATCTCGGCCAGCTCCGGCAGCGACTTACGCCGGTGAGCGAGCTGGGCCAGGGTGGTGTCGATCGCCTGCAGATCGAGCAGACGGCGCTGGGCTTCCGGGGCGGCCTTCACGGGCGGATCTCCAAATCGTCGCGATTCGCATGAACGGTCCAGGGGTCGGTGTCCAGATCTGACACCACCACGTCGACGGGGAACGACTCGCGCAGCCAGGCCGCCACGTCGTCGAGCCAGGGACGCTCGCTCGCCCAGTGTGCGACGTCGAGCAGCGCCGGGCCCCCGGCGGCGAGATGCTCGCTCACCGGATGATGCCGCAGGTCCGCGCAAAGGTACGCGTCGACGCCGGCCCGGGTCGCGTCGGGCAGGAAGGAATCGCCCGCGCCGCCACAGACCGCGACCGTCCGCACGATCCGCTGCGGGTCACCGGCGGAACGCACCCCGGCCGAGGTGGCGGGCAGCCGCTCAGCGGCGAGCCGGGTCAGCTTCTCCAACGTGAGCGGCTCGGGCAGCACACCGATCCGGCCCAGACCACGACCGTCACCGGCGGCCGCTCCCTCGGCGGGCGCCAGCGGGCGCAGGCCGGTCAGACCGAGACGGGCGGCGAGCGCGTCGGAGACGCCGGGATTGGCCACGTCGGCGTTGGTGTGCGCGGTGTAGAGCGCCACACCGGCCCGGATCAACCGGTGCACTATCCGGCCCTTGTACGTGTCCGGCGCGATCGACGAAACCGGCTTCAAGAACAGCGGATGATGCGCGACGATCAGGTCGGCACCCAGGTCGACTGCCTGCTCCACGGTCTCCGGCACACAGTCGACGACGCACAGGACACGACTGACGGGGTGGTCGAACTCGCCGAGCACCAAGCCGACCCGGTCCCAGGACTCCGCCCAGTTCCGCGGGTATCGCGTGTCGAGGGCGTCCACCACGGTCCGGACGGTTGAGTCGGTCACGAGGGCTGAGCCTATACCGCTAGGTGACCGCCCCCGGCTCGACTCGGGCGGCGACCGGGTTGCTTACCGCCTGCAGCGCTCGCCGCCACGGGAACTGCCCCCGGAACCGATCGGTCTGACCGGGACCGCCGAGGCGGCACACGTCCTCGCCGTACAGGACGTGCACCCCCCAGTCGCGGAGTTTCGCGAGGCTCTCGTGCAGCGCCGGATGCAGGGCCATGACCTTGTTGGTGTACGGCACGACGGCGATCGGGACGCCGTAGCCGTACGCCTCGACGAGAAGGCCGAGCACCAGGGTGTCGGTGATCCCGGCAGCCCACTTGTTGACCGTGTTGACCGTGGCGGGCGCCACGATCATCGCGTCCGCCTGCGGCAGCGCGTCCGGGTCGCCGGGACTCTTGTACGCGGAACGCACCGGATGCCCCGTCTGCGCCTGAAGAGCCGCCACGTCGACGAACTTGCGGCCGTCCGGAGTGGTGATCACGCACACGTCCCAGCCCTCGTTCTGGGCGAGAGTGACGAGGATCCCGACGTCGCGGGCCATCGGTGAGCCGCACACCAGCACATACAGCACACCGGGTGAGGGGTTACCCGCCATCACGTGCAGTCCCCCCGCCCGCCGCCCATGAGCGGACTGAAGGCTCCCCTCATACACCGACTCCCATCTGTTCAGCCAGCTCCGCGATAGGAGCCGGCGGCGTGCCCCGGGTACGCCGGAGCACATCGGAAAGGACCTCGTGGGCGAGCGGCCGGCAGCGGATCTCCGACGGGGCGAGCCGGTCGCCCTCGAGCAGCATCTCGCCGGCCCTCTCGACGTCGCCGATCTGCGTGTAGCCGCGCGCGATGTCGAGGTAGTGGTGGGCCCGCCGCTCCGGAAGCAGAGCGTGGAACCCGCTCTGGTCCATGCTCAGATGTGTCTCCACCGCCTGTTTCCCGTCGCCGAGCTCGACCGCGGTCGCGCAGCGGTGCAGCTGCACGTTGGTCGGCCCGAAGCTGGTCCAGTAGTGGTTGAAGTCGCCGCCCAGCTCCAGCGCGGCCTGGTCGGCCCCGCAGAGCAGGTCGCGCACGGTCGCGCTGTCGCCGATCCGGGCGGCCGCCATGGCCCCGTTGAGCAGCAGCATCCCGTAGACCGAGAGCTGCTCCTGGCGGGGCCGCTCCGGGCCGGGCGCCAGGCGGTTGGCGATGTTGACGTTGACCTCGAGCGACGGCCGGACCCGGCCGAGCGCGAGCAGGGCGCTGCCCACCCGGTAACTGGCCAGCCCGGCCAGCAACTGGTCACCGGCCCGCTGGGAGACGGCGATCGAACGGTCCGCGGCGAGCCAGGACAGCTCGTGCTCGCCGACCTTGCGCAGCGCCGACGAGGCGATCTGGTACACCTGGCCGAGCAGGTGCGCGGCATGCGACGCCTCGTCGCTGTTGGCGTGGGCGCTGTCCGCCGCCTGGGCGTCGCGGAGCAGCTTGGGCAGGGCGCGCGCCAGGACCCCGTACTTGGCGTGCTGATAGGTCAGCCAGGCGTGGCTGACGGCCTTGCGCATCTCCGCGAGCGGCGGCGAGTGCGGCACCGCCTGGAAGAACGCGCTCATCTGGTCGTACCGCTCGAGAGCGGCACGGATCTCCTCGACCTCGACCTGGTCTATGCAGTTCTGGGTCTCGGGCTTGCGCTCCACCTCTTTGCCCAGCAGCAGCTGGACATCGACCTGAAGCACGTCAGCGATGTCGTACACGACTGAGAACTTGTCGAGCCGGCGGACCCCCCGCTCCACCTTGTCGACCCAGCTCTTCGATTTACCCAGCCGGTCCGCGAAGACCTGCTGGGACATTTTGCGTCGGCCCCGCCAGTAGGCGACGCGGCGGCCGATCGGCAGCTCGTCCACGGTGCCTCCCCACTCGACCGGCGGCCCCTCCGCCGGTGAGCCATCCGGTGTCACTCGCAGTGTGGACCGCTCACGTGCGCGCAGATCGCACAGCGTGTGTGATCGCCTGCTCACCGATGCTCGTAGTTTTTCTTGCAAGTTGCAAAGGGTGGATCTGCCGAGCCCAACGACATTCGTCGTAACGGGATACGGCCCTCCAGCCCGATCCCGGGGGTATCGAGCCATGCAGTGGACCAGCCGTCAACCGTTCGTCCCACCGTCAATCCTCGACCGGCCACTCCTGCGCCGTGCCGCTCTGCGTTACGCGGCGCACGGCTGGCCGGTGACTCCCGGCTCATACCTGACCGGGAACCGGTTCGACTGCGGACAGCCCGGCTGTCCCATCACCGGGTGCCACCCGGCGCTCGACTCCTGGGTCACCTCGGCCACCGACGACCCGGAACGGATCGCCGACTGGTGGCGGCGGCACCCCTACACCGTCCTCCTCGCGACGGGAACGGCCTTCGACGTGCTGGAGGTGCCCGCGTCGCTGGGCCGGACCGGCCCGGACACCGGGCCGGTCGCCGTGACTCCGGCCGGAAGCTGGATGCTCCTGGTCCGCCCCGGCACCCCGCTCCGGCCCGAACTGGAACGGCGCCTCGACGTGGTCCGGCACGGTGCCGGCTCGTGGATCCCGGCGCCACCCAGCCGGACGGCCGACGGCCCGGTCCGCTGGGAGGTCCCCCCGGGGCGGTCGCAGTGGCACCTGCCGGACTCCGCCCAGGTACAGGAGGCCCTGGTCGCCGCACTGCGCCCAGCCCACAGACTGGGAACACCGGCGATCCCCCGGCAGTTGTCCCGCCGGGCCGCCTGAGCCTTGGCATGAGTCCACCTGTCACTCGACAACCCTAACCCGCCGCGGGCCGTCGCGCATGCCCCCGAAGGGGTGACTCCCGTGAGTGAATTCAGGTGGCGAGATCCCGGTAGGCCGCGATCACGGCCTCGGTGCGGTCGGCCAGGTCCGGGCCGCTCTCGGCCGGAGCCGGGACACCGGCCACCCGGGCCAGAGTCCGTTCGGCGTGCCGGGCCGTCGCGGCCACCTGCCGCTCCCGGATGAAACCCTCGCCCGCCCTCGCCGCCGCGTCCACGCCGCGCAGGATCCGGTTCGCCGCGTCGCCGGCCTCCCGCCACGCCTGTTCGGTCCGCCGCCGCTGCACGTCGGCGGCCCGGCGGGCGGGACTGTCCGCGGGGATGTCGGCGTCGCGTACCGCCACCAGCTCCTCGCGCAGCCGCCGCAGCTCCTGCCGCCGGGCGAGCACCTCGCCCAGCTCACCGAGCGCCCGGGTCAGCGACCGGTCGGCGGCCACCGGGTCGATCATTTCGCCGAGCGACGGCCAGGTCCGCCGGACCCGCCGCGAGGTCTCCAGCGCCCCCTGGAAAGCGGCACGCTCCGGCGCCGCCCACAACACCCGGGACTCGCCGTCACGCGGCGTCGCGAACACCCCCGGCTGAGCGGCACGGGCCTGCCACCGCCAGAACGCGGCGACCAGCGTGACGCTCACCGCCGCCGCCGGCCACCAGAGCCCGCTCAGGCTCAGCACGGCCGAGGCCAGCAACAGGACCAGGGCGAGGCGGGCGGTCGAGGTCACCCGGGCCTCCCGGCCACGGCCGCTCGGCGGCCGGGGCACGAAACGGGTCAGGCTCCCGGTCCGCTCACGCCCGGCGCGCCCACTGCGAGTCCTCAAGGGGTACGGGGAGACGACCACCTTCTCGGCGTCGGCTCCCACGTGCAGATCCGTGTTCACGTCCGGCCTCCGTGGTGTCGCGCCGCGCCGTGCGGTCCCTCATTCGTCCGGGCGGGCCCCGGCCGCCGAGGGGACACCGGCCCGGACCCGCCCACCGCGGGTTCTCCCCGGCGGACGCCATCAGAGATCGGTCCACCCCGCCCCCGGTTGAGCGACCACCCCGTTGCGTGCCGGTTGCGGCTAGTCTCGCCCCCGTGGACAGGGTCGAGCTGGTGCTGCGCAAGTACGACGGCCGCCCGCACCGCAGCGTCACCGGCCTGCTGCTCGGCGACGACGAACACGGCACCTGGGTCGGCACCCCGAAAGGCAGCACAGTCCACTTCAGCTACGGCGCCAGCCCCGTCGAGCACACCCGCCACGACGCCGTCCGTCTGATCCCGCACGGCGCCTGGTGGATGGCGATGTTCCTGGCCGAGCCCTCGGACCAGGAGATCTACTGCGACGTGACGACCCCCGCCGTCCGCTCCCCCGGCCGCATCACGGTGATCGACCTGGACATCGACGTGATGCGCTTCCGCCGCGGCGGCCAGGTCCTGACCGAGGACGAAGACGAGTTCGAACACCACCGCCGCGAATTCGGCTACCCACCGGAGGTGGTGACGCGGGCAACCGCCGCCGCGGCCCACCTGCACGACGCACTGACCAGAGCAGACGAACCCTTCGGCACCCACGCCGCCACCTGGATGACCCGCCTCCCGACCACCTGAGGCAGGCTAACCCCCGGCAGCCGCCGCCCTGACAACTTCGATCGTCCGCGTGATAGTCGGGTCGAACCTGGCGATCTCCGCCTCCGCGACACCGTTACGCCGGGCAACCGTGGCCCAGTTTCCGGCCGCGTCGGCCACCTCACGCAACACGGCACGCGCCTGAGCATCCGTCAGAGCGAAGCTTTCGGAGTAGACCAGAAGCGCTTCGACCTCACCAACCGGATCAGAAGCGCCCCCGATGCTGGTGACCCGCTGCGCCGCAAGGTCCGGATTGGGATTCACATCGAAGGCGGGCGCCAAGGCCCAGCCCGGCCCGCGGCGCAGAAATCCATGATTTTGAAGGTGGTCGTCGGTGTTGTGCAAGGCGATGGAAAAGGCGATCCGCCGCCACAGTTGGCGTAGATCGGCAACGGTCATCGAGCCATGGTCCGGAATCACCTCGGCCACTTCGAGATAATCCCGGGGCTGGCCGTCACGTGCTTCCAGCAGAGTCATCGCGCTCACGTACCCGACCCGCCGCCCGCCCTCCCTGTCGAATCGGTCAAGCAGCAGCACCGGGCTTCCCTCGACGCCGACCAGCTTCCGGCCGGGAACCACGATGCCTGCCTCCGCCGCGAGGTCGAGAGCCGACTTCTCCCAGGCGATCACGTTCCAGTCGTCCGCATGATGCGCGAACTTGGCGATCAGAAGGCGATCGTCGTCGCGGACCGACGCCTTGGGTCGTGCCCCACCGAGCGAACCCGTACCCGCATCCAACAGAGTCTTGATCGCCTCCAGGTTGCCCGGTTCGTCACGTGCGACCGCGGCAGCCGCATGCATCAACGCGGGCAAGGCGATCAGCTTCGGAACCTCCGGAGCCGGATGCTGAAACTCGTCGGCGGTCTCGGTCTTGAACCGCAGCGCGCCTTGCCTGGTCTCGTCACTCACCCCGAGCAGAAAGTCCCGGTCATCGAGCGTCGGCATCGGCCTACGCTCGGCCGCCGCCTGCGCACGAAGGCGCTTGGCGATGAGATTCCGTCCCCACCGATCGGGCGCGGCGTCGCTGAACGCCCCGGGAAACCCGTTCGGCAACGGCCACGAACCAGCCGAGAGACCGAGAGCCGGATCGATCGCGTACGCACCACGAAGACCCAGGTAGCCGCGGTCATACGAGAAGGTCGCCGTGAGCCGGCCCCGGCGAAGGTTGAAGAACGCATCGCCGGCTTCACGAGACACCCCAGCGATCTCGACATAGGTGCGAACACGGCTCAATGACGCACCCTTCGCGGGAGAATCTCGTCGGCGCGAGCCCGCCCGAGGTCTGTCTCATACGGATCGAGTGCCGTCACCACCGATTCCAGCACTCCCAGCGCCCGAGCCACACTGAGGAACGCCTGCAGGCTCACCCCCGCGTCGCCCACTTCGACCCGCCGCAACGTGCCCCGCGAGATGCCCGCACGCTCAGCCACCTGGGCCGCGGTAAGCCCGTGCAGTTTGCGCCACACCACAAGCTGCTCCCCGATGCTGACAGCAGCGGCTTGAACCCGCGAAGACACTGGACGGGGCACCATCATCACCTGCTTTATGCTCGACATCTTGAGCATAACACCGGTTAAAGGCCATGATCCTGACCATTAAAGCCCGCGCGTCCACCACAGCACGCAGCAGCCAGGAGTTCGAGACAATCGGCGGCTCGCTCTGCTCCACACAGACGTGGGCTCTCGGCGAGCCACGAGGAAGGTGACGTCGATGTACATCGTGCTGAGTTCTTGTGGGCGCGGCAGGTTTCGAACCTGCGACCCCTCGCTTGTAAGGCGAGTGCTCTCCCACTGAGCTACGCGCCCGGCTCGGCTTCGGCCGGAAGCGCCATCGTACCCTGCCGGGGATCAGCGGCTCAGGGTGGCGAGGGCGGCGCGCCAGGTGGCCTGGTCGCGGGCTTCGCCGGGGCCGTTCATCTGGGCGAAGGCGATCTTTCCGTCCCGGTTGATCAGGAAGGTGCCTCGGTTGGCGAAGCCGCGCTCGTCGTCGAGGACGCCGTAGGCGCGGGCCACCTCGCCGTGCGGCCAGAAGTCGGCGAGCAGCGGGAAGTCGAAGCCTTCCTGCTCGGCCCACACCTTGTGGCTGTAGATCGAGTCGACGCTCACCGTGAGCACCTGGATGTGGTCTCCGGTGTAGGCCGGGAGGTTCTCCTGGATCTCGGTGAGCTCGCCGTGGCAGCGGCGGCTGAACGCCAGCGGGTAGAACACCAGCAGGACCGCTTTGCGACCGTGGAAGTCGCTGAGGCGTACCTCCTGGTTGTTCTGGTCCTTGAGGACGAAGTCCGGGGCCGGCGCGCCCACCTCGATCGGCATCCGCCCAGCCTAGACCAAGCCTATGCCTCCAGGTCGGCGCCCGTCGGGCGCCGACCTGGAGAGGGATCGCAGTGAGCTACTTCTTCTTGGCGCCCCGGGGGGAGACCAGGCGTGCACCGGTCCAGTCCTTGCCGGCGTTCACCGTCGAGGTCTGCTGGAGGCCGGCGGTGGGGGCCGCCTCACTGATCTCGCTCGGTTCGACGTGTCCGTCGCGGCCGGCTTTCGGGGTCAACAGCCACACCACGCCGTTGTCGGCGAGGGGGCCGAGTGCGTCGGTCAAGATTTCGAATAGGTCGTCGTCGCCGTCGCGGTACCACAACAGCACCGCGTCCACCACCTCGTCGGTGTCCTCGTCGACCAGCTCTCCGACGCGTTCGGTCAGGGCGTCACGGAGATCCTCGTCGACATCGTCGTCGTAACCCATCTCCATGACCACCATGTTCGGCTCGAAGCCGAACCGGTCCGCCAGGCTGCGTACGCCGTCGGCCTGACCCGCGGTCGCGCTCACTGTCCAAATCCTCCTAGCCGTCAAAAATGTTCCGGAACCTGGGGGTAGTCCACACATTCCGGGGCCGGTGCGCAAGTGGCGCACCGAGTGTGTGGCAATTTACCGTGCCAGCAGGGTGTGGGCACCCTGTGTGATGGCATCCTCTCCCACGAGGACCTGCTGGGCGGCCGGACCCAGCGGAACGGGTGTGTCCGCGGCCGCCACCCGCCGGGCGGCGCCGACGAACGCCCCGTCGACCAGGGCCGCCAGCACCCCCTCGCCGACCCCTCCGGAGCGGCGTGTCTCGTCGACGATGAGCACCCGCCCGGTGGCGCCGGCCTCGCGCAGCAGATCGGCCGTGGGCAGCGGGTTCAGCCATCTCAGGTCGACCACCCGGGAACCGTATCCGTCGGCGGCGAGCTGCGCGGCGACACGCAGCGACATCCGGACGCCGTTGCCGTACGTCACGATGGTCAGGTCTTGCGCGGTGCCCAGCCCGTAGATCCGCGCGCGGCCGATCGGCACGTGCTCGTCGGTCCAGCGGCCGGGGGCCGGGTAGGGCGCCAGCCACTCGTTGTCGCCTTGTTGATAGAGGTCCCTCGTCTGGTAGAGGGCGACCGGCTCGAGGAAGACGCAGACGCTGCCGTCTACCTCGGCGGCGGCGAGGCAGGAGCGCAGCATGGGCGCGGCGTCGGCGGCGCGGGCGGGGGCCGCGACCACGAGGCCGGGGATCTCCCGGAGCGCGGCGAGCGCGTTGTCGTTGGCCAGGTGACCCCCGATCCCGTACGGCTGGGCGAGCCCGGGCACGCGCAGCACCAGCGGGTTGCGGTAGGCGCCGGCCGACAGGTACGCCATGGTGGCCGCCTCGGCCCGCAGTTGCTCCATGCCGCTGTGCAGGGCGGCCAGGCAGTCGATCTCGGGCACCGGCAGTTGTCCGGCCAGTCCGGCGCCGAGGGCCAGCCCGAGGATGGTGGTGGTGTCCGGCGGGCTGTCGAAGACGCGGTCGGCGGCGTGCTCGTGCAGCCCGGTGGTGACGCCGTGCCGGCCGCCGCGGGTCACGCCGGGGCCGAGGACGAGGGTGCCGGGGCGGGAGTGCAGCGCGTCGGCGAGGGTGGCGCCGATGGCCTGTGCCAGGGTCATCGGGCCGGCGTCCTCGGGCAGGCGCCCGTCGAAGGCCTGTAGCCGGGACGGCGCTCCGGCGCCGAGGGCGTGCCCGGCGGCCTCGGCGACGGCGTGTGCGGCCCGCAGCGGGCGGCGTGGCGCGAGGGAGGCGGCGATCTCTGCCATGGAGGCGAGTTTCGGCTCGCCCAGGACCTCCTCGGCGGCTTTGCGGACCTGCCAGCCGACCTCGTCGTACCGGGTGATGACCTCGTCCGGGCCGAGCAGGCCGGAGCGGACGAGCAGCCGGGCGGTGCCGATCAGCGGGTCGCGGTCCAGGGTGTCGCCCGGGTCGGGGTCGCCGGGCAGCCCGAGCAGGTGCAGGGTGGCCAGGTGCAGCACGGCGGGGCGGCGCTCGCGGCGGACGTACTCGGCCGCTTCGGCCGCCGCGTCGTAGGCGGCGGCCAGGTCGCATCCGTCGGCGGCGCTGTACCGCAGTCCTGGCCGGCCGCGCAGCGCTGCGGCCACCCAGCTGTCCGGGCCGGCCCCGCCGGGCGCGTCGTCCTCGCAGATCAGCAGCAGGGGCGCCGGACGGCCGGCGTGCCCGAGGCGGCCGGCGGTGTCGAGGGCGGCGGCCGCTCCGGGGCGGGCGGTCGCGCCGTCGCCGAAGGAGGCCACCACGATGGCGTCCTCCGGCCACGGCGTGGTGGCGCCGGGGCGGGTGAGGGCGTGTGCGAGGCCGGCGGCCCGGGGCAGGTGGCCGCCGCCGGCGGAGAGCGCCGGGATGAGGTGCAGCGCCGGGTTGCCGAAGATCTTGTCGCGGCCGCCGGTGATCGGGTCGCGGACGGAGGCGACGACGCCGCGCAGGATGTCCCGGGCGGCTTCCTCCAGCCGGCGGGACGCGTCCGGTGTTCCACCTCCGGCGGCGCTCGCGGCCCGTACGCAATAGAAAGCCGATGATCGATGGTGCAGGAGGGCCGGATCGTCGCCGCGCAGCGCCGCGGCGACCGCGGCGTTTCCCTCGTGGCCGGCCGACCCGCCGGTGTGGAAGCCTTCGTTGAAGCTGCGCAGCCAGCGGGCGGCGAGGTCGAGGTGGCGGCTGGTGAGCTGGGCGTCGAAGAGTTCCCGGGCGCGGGCGCCGGTCAGGGTGGCGCCGTCGCGGACCGGGTCGCCGGGGGCACGCCCGGACTCCGGTGGACGCAGGGCCGAGACCGCATCGCGGAACCGCTCGTCGAGGCTTTGCGGAGTGGTCACGGAGTTCAGCATTCCCGACCCGGGCCAGCCGTGCCACTGCGAGAAAGTTCGATCTACGCACACACGGCGTCACCCGATGGTGTACTCAGTGACATGATCTTGTCGGCGGCGGTCGCCGCCCTGGCCCGGTGCGCCTGCTGGCTGCTCTGCACCGCGGCGGCGTTCCTGGCGCTCGATCTCTGGACGCCGGGACTCTTCCGGGACGCGCCGTGAGCCGCGCTCGGCCGGTGACCGGCGGATCGGCCGCCACCGCCCGGGGACGGTCTCGTTAGGCTCGGCCGATGCGCACCGAAGTGATCACGGTCCGGACCGGCCGTTCGCCGGTCGTCGTGGACATCACCAGCGAGGCCGCCCGGTTCGTGCGGTCCGAGAAGGACGGCCTGCTGCACGTCTTCGTGCCGCACGCGACCGCCGGGGTGGCGATCATCGAGACCGGGGCCGGCTCGGACGACGATCTGCTGACGGCGATCGACGATCTACTGCCGACCGAGGACAGGTGGCGGCACCGGCACGGGTCGCCGGGCCACGGACGGGATCATGTCCTTCCGGCGTGGATCGCCCCGTACGCGACGTTGCCGGTGATCAACGGCGAGATCGCGCTCGGCACGTGGCAGTCGATCTGCCTGGTGGACCCGAACGGCGACAACCCGGCCCGACAGGTCCGTTTCTCCTTCGTGAACGGCTGACCTCCCCGGCGGGTCCCCGAAGTTACCGGACAGTACGTGTGTCGAGCGTCGCTGAGACGGCCGGTAGGCGTGACGGGCCACACGATAAGGGGGCAGGATGGGGAGATATTCCGAACGGTTCGGCACCTTGACCAAAGGCGGCCGGGTCGCCCGGACGTCCGCTACTCACACAAGAGGATTGCCTGTGGCCACGGAGCGCAAGCGCCCGGTGATCAGCGATGGCCTGCCGAGCCAGCTTCCCGACATCGACCCTGAAGAGACCAACGAATGGGTCGAGTCGCTCAACGGAGTCATCGACGAACGAGGCGCGAAGAGAGCCCGTTATGTGATGTTGCGCCTTCTGGAGAAGGCCCGGGAGCGACAGGTCGGCGTTCCGCCACTGACGTCCACCGACTACATCAACACCATCCCGCCGGAGCGTGAGCCCTGGTTCCCCGGCGACGAGTTCGTCGAGCGGCGCATCCGGGCGTACATCCGGTGGAACGCCGCGATGCTGGTGCACCGCGCGCAGCGCCCGGAGATCGGCGTCGGCGGGCACATCTCGTCGTACGCGTCGAGCGCCAGCCTCTACGAGGTCGGCATGAACCACTTCTTCCGGGGCAAGGACCACCCGGGCGGCGGGGACCAGATCTTCTTCCAGGGTCACGCCTCCCCGGGCATGTATGCGCGGGCCTACCTCGAGGGCCGGCTCACCACCCACCAGCTCGACGGTTTCCGGCAGGAGCTGTCGCACCCCGGTGGCGGCCTCCCGTCGTACCCGCACCCGCGACTCATGCCGAACTTCTGGGAGTTCCCGACGGTCAGCATGGGCCTCGGCCCGATGAACGCGATCTACCAGGCGCGGTACAACCGCTACCTGCACAACCGCGGCATCAAGGACACCAGCCAGCAGCACGTGTGGGCGTTCCTCGGCGACGGTGAGATGGACGAGGTCGAGTCGCTCGGCGCGATCGGTCTGGCCGCCCGCGAGGAGCTGGACAATCTCACCTTCGTGGTCAACTGCAACCTGCAGCGCCTCGACGGCCCGGTCCGCGGCAACGGCAAGGTCATCCAGGAGCTGGAGTCGTTCTTCCGCGGCGCCGGATGGAATGTGATCAAGGTCGTCTGGGGCCGCGAGTGGGACGGCCTGCTGGCCGCCGACACCGACGGCGCGCTGGTCAACCTGATGAACGTGACGCCCGACGGCGACTACCAGACCTACAAGGGCGAGTCCGGGGCGTATGTGCGGGAGCACTTCTTCGGCCGGGACCCGCGCACCCGCAAGCTCGTCGAGGGCATGACCGACGACGAGATCTGGAACCTCAAGCGCGGCGGTCACGACTACCGCAAGCTGTATGCGGCGTACAAGGCGGCCACCGAGCACACCGGCCAGCCGACCGTGATCCTCGCCAAGACGATCAAGGGCTGGACGCTGGGCTCGCACTTCGAGGCCCGTAACGCCACCCACCAGATGAAGAAGCTGACCCTGGCGGACCTGAAGGGCTTCCGGGACCGCCTCTACCTGGACATCAGCGACAAGCAGCTCGAGGAGAACCCGTACCTCCCGCCGTACTACCACCCCGGCGAGAAGTCCGACGAGTACGAGTACCTCCAGCAGCGCCGCCGCGACCTGGGCGGGTACGTGCCGTCCCGGCGTACCAAGGCGAAGTCGCTGGCGATCCCCGAGTCGAAGACGTTCGCCGGCATCAAGAGCGGCAGCGGCAAGCAGAAGATCGCCACCACGATGGCGTTCGTCCGGCTGCTCAAGGACCTCATGAAGGACAAGGAGTTCGGCGCCCGGTGGGTGCCGATCATCCCGGACGAGGCCCGCACCTTCGGCATGGACTCGCTCTTCCCGACGAAGAAGATCTACTCGCCGCACGGTCAGACGTACACCTCGGTGGACCGGGAGCTGTTCCTGTCCTACAAGGAGTCGACAAGCGGCCAGATCCTGCACGAGGGCATCAACGAGGCGGGTTCGACGGCGAGCTTCATCGCGGCCGGCACGTCGTACGCCACGCACGACGAGCCGATGATCCCGCTGTACATCTTCTACTCGATGTTCGGCTTCCAGCGGACCGCGGACGAGCTGTGGGCCGCCGCCGACCAGATGACCCGCGGCTTCCTGCTCGGCGCGACCGCAGGGCGGACCACGCTGAACGGTGAGGGCCTGCAGCACGAGGACGGGCACTCGCTGCTGATCGCGGCGACCAACCCGGCCGTGGTGGCGTACGATCCGGCGTTCGCGTTCGAGATCGCGCACATCATCGAGAACGGCCTGCACCGGATGTACGGCGAGAAGCAGGAGAACGTCTTCTACTACCTCACCATCTACAACGAGCCGGCCATCCAGCCCGCCGAGCCGGAGGGCCTGGACACCGAGGGCCTGCTGAAGGGCATCTACCGGTTCAGCGAGAGCCCGAAGAAGGACGGCCCGAAGGCGCAGCTGCTCGCCTCCGGCACCGGCATGCGGTGGGCGCTCAAGGCGCAGGAGCTGCTCGCCCAGGACTGGGGTGTGAGCGCCGACGTCTGGTCGGTCACCTCCTGGACCGAGCTGCGCCGCGACGCCATCGAGGCCGAGGAGCACAACCTGCTGCACCCGAGCGACGCGCCGCGCAAGCCGTACATCCAGCAGAAGCTGGAGGCCAGCGAGGGCCCGTCGGTGGCGGTCAGCGACTGGATGCGGGCGGTGCCCGACCTGATCGCCCGCTGGGTGCCGAACGGCTACACCTCGCTGGGCACCGACGGCTTCGGCATGAGCGACACCCGGCACGCCCTGCGCCGCCACTTCCACGTGGACGGCGAGTCGGTCACCGTGGCGACGCTGCGCGAACTGGCGCTGCGCGGCCTGGTGCCGGCGCACGTGCCGGCCGAAGCGGCGAAGAAGTACGCGATCGACGACGTCAACGCGGCCCCGGTCGGCGAGACCGGCGGCGACAGCTGATCGTCCGTCCGTCACAGGCCCGCCGGATCCCACCGGCGGGCCTGTCCCGCTTCAGCGGCTAAGCCGTAACCCCCCGGGGCCGATACGGACGATGTGACGCCCCGACGCCGCACCCTGCGTATTCGCGACCGGCTCCTGCTCCTCGGCATGGGAAGCGTGCTGGGCACCGCGGCGATCATGGTCGGGGTGGGCGCCTGGGAGAGCGGCCGGTTCGCCGGCCGGGCGGAACGGCAGGCCGTCCAGGAGAACCGGGCGGACCTGGGCCGGACCGCCTCGGACGTCGCCACGCTGGTGCGCTCGGTCGGCGACGAGGTGCAGGCCGGCGTGAACCGGAACATGCGGGTGGCCCGGGGTCTGCTCAGCCAGTCCGGCGGCATGAGCCTTTCCGCCCGGACGACCACCTGGACGGCCGTCGACCAGGTGACGCAGCAGGAGCGGCGGGTGACGCTGCCACGGATGCTGATCGGCGGCGACTGGCTGGGCCGCGACCCCGACCCGGGACGCCGCAGCGCCTTCGTCGACGGCACCACGCAGCTGCTCGGCGGTGTGGCCACGGTGTTCCAGACGATGAACGACGAGGGTGACCTGATCCGGGTCGCCACGACGGTCCGGAACAAGGCCGGGCAGCGCGCGCTCGGCACGTACATCCCGGCGGCCGGCCAGGACGGCACGGCCACACCGGTGGTGGCGGCGATCAAGGCGGGGAACCCGTTCCGCGGTGTCGCCCAGATCCTCGACACCTGGCACATCACCGCGTACGACCCGATCAAGGACGCGGACGGCACGGTGATCGGGGCTCTGCTGGTGGCCGTGCCGCAGGCCGGGGCGCTGGAGAACCTGACGTCGGCGATCAGCGCCAGGAAGATCCGGGAGAACGGCTGGGTCAACGTGTACAGCACCGGCAAGGCCGACCGGGGGCGGATCGTCGCCTCCAGCCTGGACGGCGCGACCGGGCGTACCGACCTGACGGCCGTCGACGCGGCCGGCACGCCGTACGTCGAGCAGATCGTCACCCAGGCCGGCCGGCTCGACGGCGACGCCACCTGGCACGCGACGTACCGGCTGCCGGGCGCGGCCGGCGCTCCGGCCGGGGACACCGCGACGACCGTCACCCACTACGCCCCGTACCAGTGGGCCATCGCCGTCGGCGGCTACACGGCCGACGCCACCGAGACCGTCACGGTGGTCCAGGACGGCCGCCGGACCATGCTGCTGACCTTCCTGATCGCCGCGCTCCTGCTGACGGTGGCCGGCGGTACGGTCGCCTACCTGCAGGCGCGCCGGATCGCGGGACGGGTGTACGCGCTCACCACGGCGCTGTCCCGGCTGGCGCGCCGGGATCTCACCGTGTCCGTGCCGGCCGGGCCGCCGGACGAGATCGGCCAGGCCGGCGAGGCGCTCAACACCGCCGTCACGGAACTGCGCTCCGTCATGGGCGAGGTGACCGACGCCACCCGGCGGGTCTTCGCCGCGGCGCAGCAGGTCGAGACGGCCGGC
The DNA here is from genome assembly GCF_040656595.1 of Actinoplanes sp. NPDC049802. Taxonomy (NCBI): domain Bacteria; kingdom Bacillati; phylum Actinomycetota; class Actinomycetes; order Micromonosporales; family Micromonosporaceae; genus Actinoplanes; species Actinoplanes sp. NPDC049802. The sequence continues at coordinate 19,473 of NZ_JBFAMR010000029.1, read as the reverse complement.
GGCGACATGTCGGCCTCGGCGGAGGCCGCGGCCACCCAGGCGGGCGCGGTCAACACGTCGGCGGAGAGCGTCTCCCTGCTCGTGCAGTCGGTCGCGGCCGGCGCCGAGCAGATGGGCGCCTCGATCAACGAGATCTCCAGCAACGCCCAGGACGCGGCGCAGGCGGGCCGCGACGGGGTCGGTCTCACCACGACGGCGGCCGGCGTCATCGCGGAGCTGCGGGACTCCACCACGAAGATCAACGATGTGGTGCGGCTGATCGCCGGTATCGCCGAACAGACCAACCTGCTCGCCCTGAACGCCACCATCGAGGCGGCCCGGGCCGGCGAGACCGGCAAGGGCTTCGCGGTGGTGGCCGGCGAGGTCAAGGAGCTCGCCCAGGAGACCGCCCGGGCCACCGGCGACGTGACGGCCCGGGTCGCCGCGATCGAGACCGACACCGCACGCGCGGTCACCGCGATCGACGCCATCGCGGCACGTATCGCGCAGGTCAACGACTACCAGACGGCGATCGCCGCGGCGGTCGAGCAGCAGGCCGCCACCACTGCCGAGATGGCCCGCAACATCACCGAGGCCGCCGCCGGCAGCCAGGACATCGCCGCGGGGATCGGGGTGGTCAACGGCGCCGTCGACGGCACCCGTCGTTCGATGGCGACGTCACACCTGGCCGCGGACGAGCTGACCGGCACCGCGCGGCGGCTCACCGGCCTGGTCGGCCGGTTCACCGTTTGATCAGGCCGCCGCCGCGCGTGGGCGGGAAAGACCTCGGTAGTCTGGGGCGGTGACTGTTCGCGTACGCTTCGCTCCCTCTCCGACCGGCATGTTCCACGTGGGCGGCGCCCGCACCGCGCTGCAGAACTGGATCTACGCCCAGCAGCACGGCGGTGTCTTCGTGCTCCGGATCGAGGACACCGACGCAGCCCGTAACCGGCCCGAGTGGACCGAGGGCATCATCTCTGCGCTCGACTGGATCGGCATCGAACGCGGGACGTACGAGGGCCCACACTTCCAGTCGTCCTACGCGGCAGATCACACCGCCGCCGCCACCCGGCTGTACGGCGAGGGCAAGGCGTACTACTGCGACTGCACCCGCGACGACGTGGTGGCCCGGTCCACCAGCAAGCACACCGGCTACGACGGCTTCTGCCGCGATCGGGCGCTGGGGCCGGGCGAGGGCCGCGCCCTGCGTTTCCGCACGCCCGACGAGGGCGAGACGGTGGTCGTGGACCTGGTCCGCGGCAAGCCCACCTTCGAGAACAAGCTGATCGAGGACTTCGTCATCGCCCGCAGCGACGGCTCGGCGGTCTTCCTGCTGGCCAACGTGGTCGACGACATGAGCCTGGGCATCACCCACGTGTTCCGCGCCGAGGAGCACCTGCCGAACACGCCGAAGCAGCAGCTGCTGTGGGAGGCGCTGGGCGCCACGCCGCCGGTCTGGGGCCACGTCCCGGTGATCGTCAACGAGAAGCGGCAGAAGCTGTCCAAGCGCCGGGACAAGGTCGCCCTGGAGCAGTACCGGGACGAGGGCTACCTGGCCGCCGCCATGCGCAACTACCTGATGCTGCTCGGCTGGGCGCCCACCGGCGACCGGGAGATCGTCCCGTGGTCGGTGATCGAGGAGGAGTACCGGATCGAGGACGTCAACCACGCCCCGGCCTTCTACGACGTCAAGAAGCTGCGCGCCTTCAACGGGGAGTACATCCGGGCGCTGACCGTGAGCGAGTTCACCCAGGTGTGCGCGCCGTGGCTGACCGGCACCGACACGATCCCGGCCCCGCCGTGGCCGCCGGCCGCCTTCGACGCGAACGTGTTCGCCACGATCGCCCCGCTGGCGCAGACCCGGATCGGGGTGCTGTCCGAGATCGTCGACAACGTCGACTTCCTCTTCCTCGACGAGCCGGTGCACGACGAGGCGTCCTGGGCGAAGGCGATGAAGGAGGGCGCGGCCGACATCCTGGACGGCGCGGCGGCCGCCTTCGGCGCCCTGACCGACTGGTCGGCCGAGGCGCTGAAGACCTCTCTCGAGCAGGTCGGTGAGGCGCGAGGTCTCAAATTGGGCAAGACTCAGGCCCCGGTACGGGTGGCGGTGACCGGCCGCACGATCGGTCTGCCGCTGTTCGAGTCGATCGAACTGCTCGGCCGCGAGCGTACGCTGGCGCGCATCTCCGCAGCTCGCGCCCGTCTGAGCTGACGCTTACCGCATTCGGCGACCGGCTGCCACTGCCGGTCGCCGATATCGGTGAGGCTCTCCGTCACGAGGGTGATCGCCACCCCCACCGTTTGCGTGGAGTGGGTACTATTCGGCCGCTGATCAACGGCCGTTCCGTCTCCACGGCCATCCCCCACATGGCTCCAATTCACCCTGCCTCAGGATGCGGTCAGGGCGGTGTCCGGGAAGGCTGGAGGCCTGGGCCGTGCACGGTTCCACCGCCGGGCACGAGCAGCAGGTTGAGTGGGGCCATGTCCATCCACGGGCGGGGAGGTCGGATGGTGCGGGGGACGATGATAAGAAGGCTGGTGTCAGCGCTGGCGGTGGCGCTCGCGCTGGCGGTCGGGGCGGTGCCGGCCGCGGCGCACGCCGCACCGAAGGCGCCGGTGAAGCCGACCGCGCTGCAACTCAGCGGCGAGGGGATCGCGGAGACGGTCCTGGTGCGGCAGGACGACCGGCCGAGGCTCTTCGAGATGCTGTTCAGCGAGGTGGAGTGGCTCGCCACGGCCACTGCCACGTCATCGGCGCCGAAGGCGGCGAAGCTGGGCCCGAAATACACGGTGACCCTGCTGGTCAAGAACGCGCCGAACCAGATCTACCACCTGTACCCGATGGCCGCCGGCGGCCCGCGGGCGCACCGGCCGGCCAAGCAGCCGGCCGGGAAGAAGGCCGAGGGCTGGTTCTACGGCCGGATGTCCATGCCGGAGTCGCTGCGGCTCGGCGGTGCTCCGCTGGAGGCCAAGCCGGACGTGGTGCACGGCGGCATCGGCGGCGGCATCGGCGAGGACCTGAGCGCCGACGTCGACCCGGTCGAGGAGATGTCCGAGATGTTCGCCGAGGTGCGGCGGCTGTTCCTGCTCAACGGCGCGGTCCTGCTGGTCATCATGACCGGCCTGGCGGGGATGGCGTTCCTCATTCGCCGCCGCGTCTGATCGCGCTCTCCGGCGCGGCGCTTCGCGAGGGCGCCGCCGAGTTCTCCACCAGGCGGACCAGATCCTCCAGGTCGGCGTCGAACTCGGCGGCGCCCTCCAGCGTCTCCGGGGTCGATCCGGGAAGCCCGCCGGTCACCTCGCCGGTCGTGTAGCCGAGCAGGAAGGCGCAGATCATCCGGGCGATCCGCGGCACGTCGGCCGCGGGCACCCCGGCGTCGCTGAGCACACCCTGGAGGGCGCCGGTGAGCCAGGCCGCCGACGGGCCGGCCGCCGAGCGGTTCAGCAGCAGCGGGAAGGCGCTGGGGTGGGCCCGGGCCAGCGAGCGTACGGCCCGGCCCAGCGCGGACAGCCGCTGCCGCCAGCCGATGTCCGCCAGGTCGTCGCCGAAGGCCGCGCCCAGTTCCAGGTGCAGCAGGTCGACGAGCCCGTCGAGGAGCGCGTCCTTGCCCCCGACGTACGGGTAGAGCGCCATCGAGGTGAGCCCGACCCGTTCGGCCACCGCCCGCATCGACATGGCGGCCAGCCCGCGCTCGTCCACCAGTGCGAGGGCCTGGTCGAGGATCTGCCGTCTCTTGTCGTCCACCGTTTCAACCTGACCAGGCCGGCCACGCTGTCACGGGGTAACGCGCCCGCCACTCACCCGTACGAGACTCAGCACCACCGGCCCGGTGGGCGGCCGCGGCCGGCGGCCCGGCGGCGCGGGCGGACCGCGCCGTGCAGGTGTGCCCCGGCCCAGCCGCGCAGGTCGGTACGGCATCCGACCCGTCCCGCGCCCGGGTCGATGATCGGCTCCTCGTCGGCCGGCGGCATCGCCGGCAGATCGTCGAGGGCGGGATCCCTGTCGGTGTACGCGAACGCGTCGTCCCGTTCCATCATCTCGCCTCCTCGATCACTTGCCCACGGCACCGGGCTGCTCCCGGCACCGCCTTTTCATCGGCACCGTGACGCCCGGTGTTAACCCCCGGCCCGGAGCGCACTAGTCCGACACGATGCCAGGTCACTGACCGAAACCGCGGGAGAGGCGCACCGCTACGACGGTCAAATGTCATAAAACCTCCTAAAACACGCTCCGTCGCCGTTTCGTTCACCTGTCATCCGGATGCCGGACACCAAAACCGCCGTGGCACGCTGTGCCCGTGGCAGAAACTGAGACCGGCGCCACCCCGGCGACCCCCGGCCGGCCGGAGACGCCGGGGAATCCGCTGCTGCCGGGCACGCTGCGCCGGATCGAACGGCACGCCGGCGCGCTCGCCAGCGCCGCCGTGGCACGCATGGATGAGACGCTGCCGTGGTTCCGGGCGCTCCCGGCCGACCAGCGTTCCTGGGTGATGCTCGTCGCACAGGCCGGGGTCCGGTCCCTGGTCGAGTGGCTGCGCTCCGGCGGCACGGTCGCCGCCAGCACCGAGATCTCCGACGAGGTGTTCGCCGCCGCGCCCCGCGCGCTGGCCCGGGTGATCACGCTGACCCACACCGTCCAGTTGATCAAGGTGACCGTCGACGTGGCCGAGGCCGAGGTGCCGGGCTTCGCCGAACCGGCCGAGCACGAGGCGCTGATCCAGGCGATCCTGCGGTTCTCCCGGGAGATCGCGTTCTCGGCGGCCCGGGTCTACGCGCGGGCCGCCGAGTCCCGCGGCGCGTGGGACGCCCGGCTGCAGGCGCTTCTGGTCGACGCCCTGCTGCGCGGCGACTCCTCGGACGTGCTGGCCAGCCGGGCCGCCGCCCTGGGCTGGGCGGACGCGCCGCCGGTCGCCGTGGTGGTGGGCCGCTCCCCCGGCGGCGACATCACCGCGGTGCTGCACGCCGTCTACCGCGCTGCCCGTCGCTCCCGGCTGGAGGTGATCGCCGGCGTGCACGGCGACCGCCTGGTGGTCGTGGTGGGCGGCGCGACCGACCCGGTGGCTGCCGCGTCCGCGCTCAGCGGCGGGTTCGGCGAGGGCCCGGTGGTGGTCGGCCCGGCCGTGCCGTCACTGGATCAGGCCACCGAGTCGGCGCGCGCCGCGCTGGCCGGCTTCCGGGCCGCGCCGGCCTGGCCCGGGGCGCCGTCCCCGGTGGCCGCCGACGACCTGCTGCCGGAGCGGGCGCTCTCCGGCGACATGGACGCCCGGCGCAAGCTGCGGCACGACGTCTTCGGCGCGCTGACCCGGGCCGGCAGTGGGCTGCTGGAGACCCTTGACGCGTTCTTCGCCTCCGGTGGGGTGCTGGAGAGCGCGGCCCGCGAACTCTACGTCCACCCGAACACCGTCCGTTACCGGCTGCGCCGGGTCGCCGAGGTCACCGCACTCTCCCCGCTGAACGGCCGGGACGCCTTCGCGCTGCGGATGGCCCTCACGGTGGGACGCCTGGACCCCGGATCGTGAGCCGGATCTCGCATCATCAGACACGATCGTGGTACCAATAAATGGGACGTAACTTACCCAAGTCCACCCCTGTTTTGTAGGAATCCTACAACGCTGGTCGTAGGGTTTGGTCGTGCCCGGCTACCCCGCAAACGCCTCCGATCCGGAAGAGTCGAAGGCGTGCTCGCCGTACTCTCGCCAGGCCAGGGCTCGCAGAAGCCCGGCTTCCTGACACCTTGGCTCGACCTCCCCGGTGCGGAGACCCGTCTCCGCGGGTGGTCCGAGCTCGCCGGCGCCGACCTGGTGCATCTCGGCACCGAGGCCGACGCCGAGGAGATCAAGGACACCGCGCGGACCCAGCCACTGCTGGTCGCCGCCGCCCTGCTGGCCGGAGAGCATCTGCCGCTCGAGGGCGTCCGCGCCGTCGCCGGGCACAGTGTCGGCGAGCTGGGCGCGGCCGTCCTGGCCGGCGTGCTGTCGCCGGAGGACGCGGTCACCCTCGCCGGGATCCGCGGTCGGGAGATGGCCGCCGCCTGCGCCCTGGAGCCGACCGGGATGAGCGCCGTCCTCGGCGGCGACCCCGACGAGGTGGTCGCGGCGATCGAGAAGCACGGGCTGCATCCGGCCAACCGCAACGGCGCCGGCCAGATCGTCGCCGCCGGCGCGCTGGCCGCGCTCGCCGGGTTCGCCGCCGAACCGCCGGCCCGTGCCCGGGTCATCGCGCTGCCCGTGGCCGGCGCGTTCCACACCCCCTACATGGCTCCGGCCGAGTCCGCACTGGCCGCCGCCGCCGATAAGGTGATCACGCAGAACCCGGTCCGGACCCTGCTGTCGAACGCGGACGGCACGGCCGTGACGGACGGCGCGGAGATCATCCAGCGACTGGTCCGCCAAGTCACCGCCCCGGTCCGCTGGGACCTGTGCATGCGCACCCTCAAGGAGCTCGGCGTCACGGGCATCATCGAGCTGCCCCCCGCCGGCACCCTCGCGGGCCTGGTCAAGCGCGAACTCAAGGGCGACGGAGCCCCGGAGATCGTCACCCTGAACACTCCGGACGACCTGCCCGCCGCTCTCGACCTGATCGCCCGCCACGAAGGAGAAACACGATGACCGCGGGTTCCCGCATCGTCGCGATGGGGCACTACCAGCCCTCGCGCGTGGTCACGAACGACGACCTGACCCAGACGCTGGACACCAACGACGCCTGGATCCGGGACCGGGTCGGCATCGCCGAGCGCCGCATCGCCGAGAGCGAGTCGGTCGCCGACATGGCCACCTGGGCGGCGGAGAAGGCACTCGCCGCCTCCGGGCTGTCCGCGTCCGACATCGACACGGTCACCGTCGCCACCTGCACGGCGGTCGACCGCTGCCCGAACGTCGCGACCCGGGTCGCGGCCCGGCTCGGCATCGCCGCACCGGCCGCGTTCGACCTGAACACCGCCTGCTCCGGCTTCTCGTACGCGCTGGGCACCGTCGACCACGCGATCCGTGCCGGCGCCACCCGCAACGCACTGGTCATCGGCGCCGAGAAGCTCTCCGACGTGACCGACTGGTCGGACCGCACCACCGCGGTCCTGTTCGGCGACGCCGCGGGCGCGGCCGTGGTCAGCGCCGTCCCGGACGGCGAGGAGGCCGGGATCGGCCCGGTGCTGTGGGGTTCCGCTCCGGACAAGGGCGACGCCCTGCAGATCGCGGGCTGGCGGCCCTACATCAAGCAGGAGGGCCAGACGGTCTTCCGCTGGGCCACCACGGCGCTCGCCCCGTTCGCGCTCGAGGTCTGCAAGCGGGCCGGTGTCGAGCCGTCCGAGCTGGCCGCCTTCGTCCCGCACCAGGCCAACACCCGGATCATCGACGGCATCGTCAAGCGGCTCGGCCTGGGCCCGGACGTGATCGTCGCCAAGGACCTCGTGGAGTCGGGCAACACGTCCGCCGCGAGCGTCCCGCTGGCCCTGTCGAAGCTGGTCGAGCGGCGGGAGGTGCCCTCCGGGGCGCCGGTGCTGCTGTTCGGCTTCGGCGGCGGCCTCACCTACGCCGGCCAGGTTGTCCGCTGCCCTTAGCACGGGCGACACCCGGCCGACGCCCGTGACACTTGCTCAGGACGGTCGAGACCAACCTGGCGGCTTGCCGCCGGGCGCAGCTCGAGGCAGGTCCTGAGCAAGTCTCCATCCGCACCATCGAGAGGAAAGATTCCCACCATGGCAACTCGCACAGAGATCACCTCCGGCCTCGCCGAGATCCTCGAGGAGGTCGCCGGGGTGAACCCGGACGACGTCGCCGAGGAGAAGTCCTTCACCGACGACCTGGACGTCGACTCGCTGTCGATGGTCGAGGTCGTGGTGGCCGCCGAGGAGAAGTTCGGCGTCAAGATCCCCGACAACGAGGTGCAGAACCTGAAGACCGTCGGCGACGCCGTCAGCTACATCGAGGCGAACCACTGACATGAGCACCGTAGACGTCGTCGTCACCGGGCTCGGCGCGACGACCCCGCTGGGCGGGGACGTCGCGTCCACCTGGGACGCAATGCTCGCCGGCCGCTCCGGGGTGAGTTCACTCACCCAGGAGTGGGCCGGTCAACTCACGGTCCGGATCGCCGCCCAGCTCGCCGTCGAGCCCATCGAGGTCATCGAGCGGGTCAAGCTGCGGCGGATGGACCGGGCCGAGGCGATGGCGCTGATCGCGGCCAAGGAAGCCTGGGCCGACTCCGGCCTGGCCGGCACCGGGCTCGACCCGGACCGGCTCGCGGTCAGCTACGGCACCGGCATAGGGGGCGCGATCACGACCCTCGAGCAGGACGACATCATGGAGAAGTCGGGACCGCGGCGGGTCAGCCCGCACACCGTTCCGATGCTCATGCCGAACGGCCCCGCCGCGTACATCGGCCTGGAGCTCGGTGCCCGCGCCGGAGTCCGGGCCATGGCCAGCGCCTGCGCCACCGGCGCCGAGGCCGTCGCGCTCGGGCTCGACCTGATCCGCGCCGGCCGGGCCGACGTGGTGGTGGCCGGCAGCACCGAGGCCGTGGTGCACCCGCTGCCGATCGCCGGTTTCGCCTCGATGCGGGCCATGTCGACCCGCAACGACGAGCCGGAGAAGGCGTCACGCCCGTGGGACCGTAACCGGGACGGCTTCGTCCTCGGTGAGGGCGCCGGCGCGCTGATCCTGGAGCGGGCCGATCACGCCGCGGCCCGTGGCGCCCGGATCTACGCGAGGCTCGCCGGAGCGGGCATCACCTCGGACGGGTACGACATCGTCCAGCCCGACCCGGAGTGCCGGGGCGGCATCCGCGCCATGCGGATGGCCGTGCAGGACGCCGGCCTCACCGGCGCCGACATCCACCACGTGAACGCCCACGCCACCTCGACCCCGATCGGCGACATGGGCGAGATCAAGGGCATCAAGGAAGCCATCGGGACGCACCCCATCCTGACGTCGACCAAGTCGATGTCCGGCCATCTGCTCGGCGCGGCCGGCGCGCTCGAGTCGATCGCCACCATCCTGGCCCTCCGGGACGGCATCATCCCTCCGACGATCAACCTCGACGAGCCCGACGAGCGCCTCGACCTGGAGGTCGCGGCCCACAAGGCCCGGACCGTGGACATCCGCGCGGCGATGAACAACTCGTTCGGCTTCGGCGGCCACAACGTGGCGCTGGTCTTCACCCGGATCTGACCCTGCTCCCCTCCGGTCACCACCCCGATCCCGTCGACCACCGCGATCCGGAACAACGACTCAAGGCGCTCTTCGACCGTGGCACGCTCCGGCTGCCGGCGGCGAGGGACGACTCGGGCGTGCTCCACGGTCGCGGCCGGGTCGACGGGACCCCGGCGGTCGCCTTCGCCACCGACGCCACCCGGATGGGCGGCGCGCTCGGTCTGGCCGGCTGCCGGCGGATCGTCACGGCGATCGACACCGCGGTCCGCGACCGCGTCCCGGTCGCCGGCCTCTGGCACTCCGGTGGCGCCCGCCTGGACGAGGGCGTGGTGGCTCTGGACGGCGCCGGGCAGGTCTTCGCGGCCATGGTCCGGGCGTCCGGGCGGGTGCCGCAGATCTCCGTGGTGCTGGGCCCGGCTCTCGGCAGCGCCGCGTACGGTCCGGCCCTCACCGACATCGTGATCGCCGGCCGGGCGGGCCGGATCTTCGTGACCGGCGACGTCCCGTCCGGTCCCACCGGCGCGGACGGCTCCGAGGTGGTCCACCTCCGCGCCGCCGACGACGACGCCGCCCTGGCCGCGACCCGCGAGATGGTCGTCCTGCTGGGCCGCCAGGGCCGGCTCTGCCCCGACGACGTGACTCCCGGCAGCCGTGCCGGAGGCTGCCTCGACACCTTCCTGCCGATCGGCCCGGCCCAGCCCTACGATGTGAAACCCCTGGTCCAGGCACTGCTCGACGCTCCCGGCACGGAGTTGCACGCCGAGTGGGCACCGAACATCGTCACCGTTCTCGGCCGATTCGCCGGGCGCACGGTCGGCGTGGTCGCGAACAATCCGCTCGTCCTCGACGGTTCCCTCGACGCGGCCGCCGCCGAGAAGGCCGCCCGTTTCGTGCGCATGTGCGACGCCCTGGCCGTCCCGCTGATCGTCTTGGCCGACACGCCCGGCTACCTGCCCGGCCACGACCGGGACGGGGACGGCGTCGTGCGCCGCGGCGCCAAGCTCCTGCACGCCTTCGCCGAGGCGGTGGTGCCGAGGGTCACCCTGGTCACCCGCCGCGCCTTCGGCGGCTCGTACATCGCCATGAACTCCCGCGCCCTGGGCGCCACCGCCGTCTTCGCCTGGCCCACCGCCGAGGTGGCGGCTCTGACCCCGGAGGCCGCGGTCAACGTGCTGCACCGCAAACGCCTGGCCGCCACCCCGCCGGACCAGCGCGGCCCGCTGCGTGAACATCTGGCCACCCACGAGTCCGCCCGGACCGGCGGCCTGGACCGAGCCGTCGAGATCGGCGTGGTGGACGCCGTGATCGCCCCCGAACACACCCGCCGCCGCATCGCCGAGGCCCTGGCCGCCGCTCCCGCCGGCCGGGGCGCCCACGGCGGCGTCCCCCTGTGACCCCGCGAGCATCTGCCGGGGTCAAACCGGATCGTGCTGCGCCGGCCGCCCGATCAGGCTCAGCCCGGTGGGCGCGGCACCGGCCGGGATGGCAGATGATCGCGTGGAACGGGCGGAACGGTCCCGATTCGACGAGGGCTGGGTCACGCGTACCGGAGAAAGGTCTATTTCGCGCAGGCGCTGCGGGGCAGCTTGCCGACCGCGACGGGTGAGCGACCGGGTGCCGTGGCCTTTCCGGCGATCACGGCGGCCAGGGCGTCCATGGAGAGCTTGCTCGACGAGTAGGTGGCGAGCAGGGTCGCCGAGCCGGCCGCGGCGAGCAGGCCGGGTGAGTCCATCATCACGGTGATGGCGGCCTCGTCGTTGAGGTCGATCCGCTGGTCGCCGTAGCCGGTCAGGTGGATGACGGTGCCGCCGGAGGCCCGGACCTGGACGCCGGCCGCCTGGAGGGCGTTGATCAGGTTGACGCGGGCCACCTCGCGGCTCGCCGGGGCGGTGACCGAGACGGGCCCGGAGGTGAGCGGGCCGGTGCAGCGGCCGCGCAGCACGGTGACGGCGGCGGCACTGGCGGCGCCGACGGTCGTGCGGTGGGCTTCGGAGCCGACGACGGAGAGGGCGGGCTGCGGGGTGAGCGCGGTCCGGTACTTGAGGGTGAGGATGCGGGTGACCGCCTCGGTGAGGCGTTCCCGTGGGAGGCTGCCGTTCTTCAGGCCGGCCAGGATGCCGTCCCGGGCCGCGCCGATGTCCGGCGGCATGAGCAGCATGTCGTTGCCGGCGTTGAGAGCGCGCACGGCCGCCTCACCGGCCGGCCACTTCTTCGCGGGGGCCATGTTCATGGCGTCGGTGACGGCGACGCCGGTGAACTTGAGCTGCCCGCGCAGCACCTCGGTCATGATCTTGCGGGAGAAGGTGGCGGCGACGCCCTTGTCGACCGACGCCAGGTTCAGGTGACCGGACATCACCACGCCGGCCCCGGCCTCGACCCCGGCGCGGAACGGCGGCAGGTCCTGCGCCTCCCACGTCCCGCGGTCCTGGCCGATCAGCGGAAGCACGTCGTGGCTGTCCCCGGTGGTGTGACCGTGTCCCGGGAAGTGTTTGAGCGACGCGGCGACGCCTGCCGTTTGGAGGCCGCGGACGGCGGCGGCGACCTGCACGGCGTTCGCCCGGGGGTCGCTGCCGAACGAGCGTGACCCGATCACGCCGCCGCCGGCGCCGGCCAGGGTGTCGGCGACGGGGGCGAAGTCGACGGTGACGCCCATCGCGGCGAGTTCCTCACCGGCGGCACGCCACGCCGCCTCGGTGAGGGCGGGCTGCCGGGCGGCGCCGAACGCCAGCGCGGACGGCAGCATGGTGACGCCGTCGGTCACCCGGGTGACGATCCCGTACTCCTGGTCCATGCCGATCATCAACGGCGCGGCGGCGGGCAGTCTCGCGGCCGCCTCCTGGAGTCCCGCGGTGAGGGCGCGCACCTGTTCGGGGTTCTCCACGTTGGTGGTGGGGTTGGTCTTGCTGGTCGGGTCGTCCTGGGTGAAGCCGACCAGGATGAGACCGCCGAGCCGGTACTTCGCGATCATCTCGGCCGGGGTGTCGACGCCGGCCAGGCCCTGGTTGGCTTTCGCGTTGTCCGCGTCGACCTGGGTGGCGGAGCTGCCGTAGGCATACGGCATCAGCACCTGCCCGGCCAGGTCCTCGTCACTGAGCCGGGCGGTCACCTCGGCGGCGCGGGCGGCCGGGTCGGCGGCGGGGGCGCTGGACGCCGGCGGCGGGCCGCTCGCCACCGTCGGGGCGGATCCGGTGGCGGCCGGGATCGGCGCCGGCTCGTCACCGCACGCACCGAGAATCAGGAGCATCGGTACGACGAGGGCGCGCGACAGACTCTTCACGATCGCCATCGAACCAGTTAGCGGCACAGGTTGCCACTTGATCCCCATCCGTGTTCCGGGCACGGTTGAGCCGGATTTGCCCAATCGCGTGCTCGGCCGGCGGGTCAGCCGACCCGGGTGAGCAGCGTCACCGGCGCGCCGTCACCGGCGTAGCGGTAGGGCTCCAGCTCGACGTCCCAGGCGGTGCCGAGCGCCTTCTCCAGCGCGTGCGACAGCGCCTCGGGCGCGCGGACCGAGGACATGATGGCGCGCAGCCGGTCCTCGCCGATCTGGATGTCGCCCGAAGCGCCCATGACCCCGTGGAACAGCCCTCGGCCGGGAACGTGCATGAACCGTTCCCCGTCCACGCCCGGGCTGGGCTCCTCGGTGACCTCGAATCGGATCATGGGCCACTGTCGCAGGGCAGCAGCAAGCTCGGCGCCAGTTCCGGCCCGGCCGGTCCAGCTGCACTCGGCTCGGCGCATGCTCGGATCGACCGGTTGCACGGTCCATTGCAGATTGACCGGCGCGGTCAAAACGCGCGCGATCGCCCACTCGACATGCTGGCACACGGCGAGTGGAGTCGAGTGGACGTATACGACGCCACACGTTGGCACGGTGACCTCCCGGAGACCGAGGTGCGTCTTCCCCTACGACCTCGACCGCGGTTGATCGTGTCCCATGATGCCGGGTGGTACGGATGGTGCGCCAGAGAATCCGCAACATCGACTATGGGAGCCGCAGTCGTGGCATACCCTGCCCAACGCCCTTACCTGCTCCGACGGTATGGTTCACGGGCCGTCGTGTAGAGTTGCCACGGCCTTTTTTCTGCCTTTCAGCTTTCCTTCAAGGAGTACCGCCGTGGCGAGCAACACTTCAAAGACCGCCCGCGCATCAGTCCGCGCCGGCCAGGGCAGCGGTGGCGCCCTCAGCGTGCTCGGTGAGTACAAGTACCTCATCCCGCTCGCCAACGGCCGCTTCGCGTACGTGCGCAACCTGACCAACGGCAAGACCACGCACCTCAAGACCGACTCGGACGCCTTCGTCGAGGAGATCCGGGTGCTGGCCGCCGCCGGTCACGGCGCCAAGATCCGCGCCGAGCTGAACAACCTGCACACCGTCAGCCCCGAGCACGGCTGGGCCGACACCGAGAAGCGGCTCGTCGACGCGGGCGTTTTCGAGGGCTGAGCAAGCACCAACGAAAAAGAGCGCCTCCCGGTTTCGGCCGGGAGGCGCTTTTTTGCATGATCAGCACATAGATCAGTCGAGGAACTCGACCCAGCCGCTGTCCAGGTCGTAGACGGCGCCGGCCACCCGGACCCGCCCCGCGGCGATCTCCTCGGCCAGGCCGGGGTTCTCCCGCAGCCGCTCGGCGGTCAGGGCCACGTGCCGGCGGACCGCCTTCTCCCCGGCGTCCTCGTCGTCCAGGCCCACCTCGCGCACGGCCGGGGCCAGCTGGTCCACCAGGTAGCCCACCGACCCGCTGTCGCTGCCCGGGGTGGCGCCGTCGCGCAGCGCCTGCACGGTGGCGTGCACGGCACCGCAGCGTTTGTGCCCGACCACCAGGATCAGCGAGACGCCCAGCTCGGCCACCGCGAAGTTGATCGAGCCGATCAGCGAGCGGTCCAGCACGTGCCCGCCGGACCGGGCCACACAGATCGAGCCGAACGACTGGTCGAAGATCGCCTCCAGCGGCACCCTCGAGTCGATGCACCCGAGCACCAGCGAGTGCGGCTTCTGCCCGTGCGCGGTGGCCGCCGCCTGTGCGACGTCGTGACCGTACCGAGGGTTGCCGTAGACGAAACGTTTGTTGCCCGAGATGAGCTCGCTCAAGGCGGCTGCGGGCGTGCTGACCCGGGCATCGCGAGTGGCCGTCATGGTGGAGATTCTCGCCTGCGGGGGCGTACGTGACAGAGTTTGCGAGCTAACTCACGGTCCAGAGGATTTCGGCCCCTCGCGAACCGGAAATAGGACCGAAACAGTCTGGCAATCCCGGTGATCGCGAGTGATGCTTATTACCCGTGGGTAACACGATCGCGACTTGCCGCAGTGGCGGGAATCTCCTCAACCGGCCCGAGCGCCAGCCATCGGTAGTCGACCCCGGTCACGCCCGCAATCTTCATCGCGATGTTCACCAGCCCGCGCGGCTCCTTCCCCCGGTTCTCCCAGTTGCGCCACGAGGCGATCGGGATACCGCAGTTCGAGGCCGCTTCAGCGATGTTCCAACCCATGGCCTGCCTGACGAGCGCGAGCCTCGCCCCGAGTGAATTGACATCGGGCACCCACCCCGGCGCCCGACCCTTCCCCGCTGCATTGGTCATAGCGAGCACTTTAGCCGTTTCGCGCGTCATCAGGTGTGCCAACAAATAACAAGTGACGCTTGACGTCTCTATGGCCTGTGCGTAGCTTGTGACGCATGACGTCTCAGGGCACCTATTTGACCACCGTCCAGGTGGCCGAGAAGCTTCGGGACGCGGGCTTCACCGTGACCCCGGCGCAGATCCGCCGCTGGGTGAGCAACGGCCGTTTCACCGGCGTCCGCCGACTGCCGAACGGCCGCGCACAGATCCCGGCTTCCGAGGTCGACGCGATCGTCACCGGTACCCCCGCGTGACTCGCCCGCCGAACTACCCGCGGTCCGTTCCGCCTCGTCCCCACGGCCGACCGAAATCGGCCAGATAGCCCGTCCGGGCTCCGACTAGCCATCGAAAGGGACCAACCAATGTCTGAGTTCACTGTCCAGGAACGGGCCGCCGCGGCCCGGTTCCTGCTGGAGTCCGGGATCGCCGGGCCCGACAACCGCGTCGACCCGATGAGCATGATCGGGTACCTCGCGTCCGTCCTGCACTTCGCGATGATCGAGTTCCCGCACAACGCGATGATCCGGCTCGCCGTGGCCCGCTGCCGGATGTTCGAGCACGCGGCGTACATGGCCGCGGCTGAGTCCGACCCGGCCGGCCTGCTCTACTCCCGCGCCGACGAGCCGGCGCCCGACCCGGTGACCCCACCACCGGGCGTCGACGGCACCCAGCTCGGCACCCGCGCCGCCCTGGTGCGCCCGATGTTCCTCGACGGCCCGCCGCTGCCGGTGTGCATGGTCGACGTCACGACGTTGTTCTGCCAGACCCACCAGGGCGTCCACGTGGCCGAGTCCGCGGAAATCTTCGACATCCTGACGGCGGGTGCGCAGTGACCGCCCCGATGCCCGCCGAGACGCCGGCCCGGCCGCCCCGCCTGTTCCCGATCACCCCGAAGCCAGCTCTTGACCGGCGGTTCAACTTCGGGCTCACGCACGACGTGGCCAAGGTTCTGGCCGAGCACGGCTTCGGCAAGATCGCCAATGGCGACGACTTCATGCGGCTGCAGACCGCCTTGTACACGTTCCTGTACAGGGAGGACTGATATGAGCGGCGAGTTCACGCCTGCGGGCACGGACCCGGTCAACCACCAGGGCCTGATGATCGCGCTGAGCGCGGGTCTGGCGTTCGTCCCCGTCCGTCTTCAGGAGAAGTTGTTGCCGGCCGGGGAGCGGCCGGGCGCGGCCCTGGTCTTCCACGCCGAGCGCAGCGCCGGCCACGTCGACGGACAGCTGATCCTGTCGCTCGGCCACCTGTCCGCGTTCGCCGGCGGCCTGGCCGCCTTCCGGGAGTTGCTGCCCGTCGACGCCCGCGACCAGTGGGACGCGAACCAGGCCGAGGCCATCCGGCAGTTCCGAGCGCATCTGCCCATCGGCGACATGAAGGGTGTGTGGCTGTGAGGGACACCACCGCGCTGCCGCCGTGCGACCGGTGCCACCGGCCCGCGAAGCGGCGCGCCCTCTACTACCGGGTCCAGGGCGGCTCGGCGATCCTGGCCGGCCGGTACGGCGGATCCTGCTTCTACAAGGTCGCGGACACGCTGTACCGGCACTCCTACCAGGTCGAGCACGAGGACGCCCGCGTGATCCGGCTAAGGAGGGTCGCATGAGCTTCTCCGACGAGCGCGACCACGCCGAGGAGCAGGCGAACCGGGCCGAGATGCAGGAGGAGGACCACTGCATCAGCTGCCAGCCGACTCGTGACGCGGAGACCGGGGATTCGCTCGACGATGTGGACTGCGTGCACTGCGAGTGCTGCTGTTCCTGCCTTGCGTGCGAGTACGGGCCGCGTGACGGCATGCTCTTGACCGAGCAGCAGCGCGCCGCGATCAGCGAGGTCGAGCTGTGAGCGCCTGGTGGCCGTGGTCGGCCGGTTCCGAGGACGCCCCGGTGCCGGCCGATCCGAGTCTGGACCTGGCGACCGTGCTGACCGAGCACAACGAGCGGTGGCGTGACCGGGCACTCAAGGCCGACCGCCTGTTGATCGACGCGTTCCACCGGTACGGCCGGTGGGTGCCGGTCGATGTGGTCCTGGACGCGCACAACATCCTCCAGCCGCCACCGCCGCTGCGGCCCGCGGTGCCGGTCATCCCCGGGTCGGAGGGATGACGTGGCCAAGGCCGTTCCCGAGCGCGACGTCTCGGCGACGGACTCCCGGTGGCGGTGCAGGCGCTGCCCGAACCGCCACCGGCCCGGCTCCCTGTGCCCGCCGGTGGGGGTGTGGCTGATCGCCGCGATGTGCCTTCACTGCCGACCGAAGACGGGCCACTACTGCAAGCACCACAGATCAGGAGACACCCCGGGTGGCATGGCTCAAATCCTCGGATACCGCGGCCAACCACCCGGTCGTCCTGGCCCCGTTGACGTGGCCAGCTGAGGACCTGGAAGGACTCCAGCCCGCCGAGCTCGCGACGCTGCTCTACGGGCTGGTGTTCCGCTGCGCCACTTACCAGGGCCAGCACACCCGGGACTACCTGGTGGCCGACTCGACGATTGCGCAGTACATCGGCCAGCGGTGGCAGCGCTGGGCCGAACTCGCCGAGCGGGCCGGCTACTGGACCCGCGTCGACGGCGGGTGGGAACTCCTGGACGATGCCGAGCACCTGTTCCACATCCGCCGAAAATCCGAGATCGAATGGGAGAAAGCACGCAAGGTAGACGTATCGAATCCGACGCTGACCGTCCCCGTCCGCCTACGAGACGGGGACGGGTGCCGCTACTGCGGCCACATCGTCCAGTGGGGCGCCCGACGCGGCAACCGCCGCGGCACCTACGACCACCGAACCCCTGGAGTCCCTGCACGCACCCCCGATGACCTCGTGGTGTGCTGCGGCGGGTGCAACAGCACCCGCGGAGCGAACCCCGATCCCAGCGCCTGGCCCCTACGGCCGGCGCCCGTGGAGCCGTACTTCGGGCGCGAATCCGTCGCGTACCTGGCCGGGTACGGCTTCCACGTGCGGCCCAGCGACCCCGCATCCCGCGGGACAACGCACGGCGACCCCGCATCCGGCGGGACAACGCCCGCGCGCCCAGAGCGCGCCACCGCCGCGGTTCTGCAGAAATCTGCAGATCCAGCAGATCGGGGGTCTACGCCGGACAGAAACCCGGGTCGGGTCGGGAACGGGTCGGGCCGGGCAGGGAGTCCACGCCGTGGCCGTAGATCCGGACGTAACCGCAGAGGAGGTGAACCATGAGCACCATTAGGACCGTGGCCTTGCGCTGTGACACCTGTAGCAGGCTGAGCAGCACCAGAGGCTTTGACACCACAGCCCTGGCCAGAGCTGCAGCACATCGGGAGGGCTGGGACCGGCCCGGTGGCAAGGACCGCTGCTACCGGTGCCGGCCCAAGGAATGAGCCGAGGATGGAAGCGTGGCAGCACCAGGGCGTGGCGTCGCGCCCGGGCCCTGGTGCTGGCACGTGATGGCTATCGGTGTCTAGTGCGCGTGCCGGGGGTGTGCGTGGGCACGTCCAGACCCATGCACGTGCATCACATCCATGGCAAGAGCAGTGGGTGTGCAGGGTGCAGGGCTGACCAGTTGGGCCACCTGCAGGCGGCGTGCGGACCGTGCAACCTGCACGTCGGTGACCCGACCACGCGTGGTGATCCACCGTGCGAGCCGGTGACACGGTGGTGAGGACCGACGCATGATTGATCATGATCGGAACTCGCGCCGGCGTGCGCAGCAACGAGCAGTTTTTCCGGAGGGGAGGGGGGCCGGACATCCACGTCCCTCTGTCCTCCCTCCCCCCTGAGCTGCGGACTCTCGAATATTTTTCCGACGCGACTACGGATGGTGACCGATGACCGAGACCCCTGAGGTGATCGCTCCCTCGATCCGGGCCGCCGTGGAAGCGAGCCTGCCGGACTTGCCACGCCTGCCGCGTGACGGCGCTGCGGTGGCGGCGCTGAGGCTGTACGCGACCCTGCTGGACGACACCGTGGACCGCGTGCAGGATGCCGCCGAGGAGGACCAGGCCCGCGACTTCGGCCGGATGGTCACCGCCATCACCAAGATCGGCCCCCGCTTCGAACGCATGATCGACATGCTCGGCATGTCCCCGGGCTCCCGCCCGTCCGCGCCGCAACAGGGAGGACCCGCCGGTGGCGATCCAGCCTCAGCCGCGCTCGACCAGCTCCGCGCCGGCGTCGCTGCCGTTGCCGCTCGGTTCGATCCGGCCGCGACTGTGGACCCCGCCGTTACGGCCGCTGACGCCGGAGACTAGCTACGGGTTCGCCGTGATCTGGTTCGCGGCGACCGTCCTCGAGGAGCCACTAGACCCGTGGCAACAGTGGATCGTCATCCACATCGGCGAGCTGCTGCCGGACGGCCGGCCCCGGTTCCGTCAGGTCCTGATGATCGTGGCCCGGCAGAACGGCAAGACCCACTTGTGCAAGGTGCTGGCGCTCTACTGGCTGTTCGTCGAGCGGATCCGCCTGGTGCTCGGCACATCGACGAAGTTGGACTATGCCGCCGAGTCGTGGCATGCCGCGGTGGACACCGCCATGGGCATCCCCGCCCTGGCGAAACGGATCCCGAAGCGTGGCGGCGTACTCAAGGGCAAGGGCGCCGAACAGCTGAAGACGTCGGAACGATGCCGGTACCGAATCGGCACCGCGGACCGGACCGGCGGCCGGTCCCTACCGGTCGAGCGGCTGATCTGTGACGAGCTGCGCGAGCACCACACCTGGGACGCCTACAACGCGGCCATGTACGCGATGAACGCTCAACCCCAC